>NZ_RCSQ01000099.1:0-24735 GCF_004103255.1 Pseudoalteromonas sp. PS5 | reverse complement strand
ATGGCTTAAACCGATCTCGGGTAATTTTAAGCTGTTGGCGCTTCCCACATTACCCCGTCTCTGAGCATCGAATTTAAGATGACAATCATCTTTCTAACGCATGCGATTAAAGCTACTTTTTTCGGTTTTCCTGCAGCCACCAACTTTTGATATTGGCCTTTAAAAACTGGGTTGGATTGTATTGCGGACATCATGGCCATGTATAAAACAGTCCTAACTTGATGGCGACCACCTTGTATTTTTCGCATGCCTTTGAAGCGACCACTTTCTCTATTTATCGGTGCAACACTGACTAATGCGGAAGCTTGTTTGTTCGTCATATACCCTAGTTCGGGTAAGTTACTAATGATGGATTCAGCAGCGATTTTCCCAATACCTTTCATACTTTGAAGTAGATGGTTTTTAGCCTGATATTCAGGACATGATTCTATTAACTTGACGATTTTATTTTCGATTTTGTCTATCTTATTCTTAAATGCAGTGAGGATTGGTTTTATTGTCATAGCGAGTTCTTTAGGTAATATTTGGAGTCGGTTTTTTTCCATAGTTTGCATGACAATTAATTGGTTTCTACGTGCAACTAAATCACTCATAAGCTGTATATTATCAGGTTTTAACTGAGATAACGATGGTTTAATAGCTTCACCATAATGAGCAATAAGTTTAGCGTCCAGCTTGTCCGTTTTAGCACGTTGACCAATTGCGCCAGCAAAGCGTTTTAAATGAACTGGATTGGCAATGACAAAAGGTAAACCAGCTTTAGCGCAGGCCATAATGATTGGCATTTCTAATCTACCCGTGGCTTCGATAATAATACGTTCGAGTTTGTGCTTTTTAATCTCGTTTAAGGCTTCTTTTATTCCTTTGTCATCGTTAGAAACAGTGAAATAAATCTCTGAAGGTCGAACGTAAATGTCAAGTTGGAATTTACCAGTATCGACACCGATGTTAATGCTTTGATTTGTTTTGGTATTCATATAAGCTAACTCTTGCTTGCGTAATGCGGGCTCGAGGCCCAGTAGACTATTCGAGTGTGGTGCTTGGAGTCTTTTACAGCGTTCTTTCTTGTTATCGGTCTCTCGACAGAGGAGCCTGCAATCAATCGAACTACTGTAAAAGAAGGCTTTAGTTGCAGCTAAAGCTTGGGCCTCACATTACCCTAAATCGGTATATAAAGAATAGTTAAGATGGGTGTATTATCCATACAAGCTAATTAAACCGTGGATGCAAAACAGCAGGCTTGCGCTCATTCTTCGCTTAGTTTAGCCTGCTATTTTCCGGCGTTTATTAAGGCGTTAGCCGCCACGGTATTCAAACGAACAACTCTTAAAAAGGAAGTTTTATGAAAGTACTTTTTTTACTCGCCATCTTAATCATTTCGGGGTGCACAACTGCACTTTGGGCACCTGAATACAAGAAGGAAATGATAGACGGTTTCTACGTAAAAAGTGATACTGGAGAGTTGTTTGTTACAGCCTCAGACTCTGCTTATCTTTTCGAAATCAATAAAAATTTTGGAGAAGCACTTATTTTATCCAGAAAAATTGAATTTTACCCATCATTTAACGACTTTGAATTAAAGAAAGACAATACGATAGTTGGTAACGTATCGCTAACACTACTAAGCGATGAGCCTAGCTTAGAAATAGAAACTCACCTTTTGTCCCTCGGCTTCAAAAAAGATAAACTGTTAAAAAGGCTTAAGCTTACGGAAAAAGTAGAAGGAAAGCGATTCATAGTACAGGGTGATTTACCATTAGAAAAGCTTGAAAAAAGTCAGCGTATATCAATTGCACAGCCATCAACCTTTTCTCAAACGGCAGGGAAGATAGTTGCTACCCCTGCGACAATCGTCATTGATTCTGTAGTCGTAGTGCCTGCTGTATTTTTGGGAGCAACAATTATGGCGGCAGGTGGCGGCTAACAAGCGCATCAACGCATGGACTAATAAAGCTTGGCTTGGTTCGTGCCTCACCAATTATAGCCAAGCTTTATTAGCCCGTTAGCTTTCAGGAGAACAAATTGAAGTGTGGATGTTGTGGTAAATATATAGGGGATATTTCTTTTGATAAAAGCTACAAAATGCCAGACGAAGTTTGGGCATTACCTGAAGCTGAAAAGAATAACCGCACGCAAATAGATTCTGATTTATGCAGACTTGATGAGCGCTATTTCCTTAGGGGCGTTGCTTATATTCCAGTTATAGATTCTGAAAAAAGTTATGGCTGGGGTGTTTGGGTGGAAGTTTCAGAACAAAACTTTTTTGAGTATGTAGATAATTATGAGAATGACAATAGCTCTAGACCTTCATTTCTCGGAGTAGTTGCTAATAAAATACCTAGTTATGAAAATACGTTAAGTCTAACTGTTCAAGTTCAGCTAGGAAACGAAACTCAGAGACCTACGTTTACTTTTATAGATAAAGAGCACTTGCTAACCCAAGAGCAAGTTAATGGTGTAAGTATTGAAAAGGCTCATAGTTTCAGTAATTGAAAGTTAACAAATTAATTAAACAGTGGACGTAAAACAGCAGGCTTGCGCTCATTCTTTGCTTAGTTTAGTCTGCTATTTTCCGAAGTTTATTAAGGCGTTAGCTATTTTTCTAGTTCAAAGGAAATTTTATGCATAGAAGCATCCATAAAGTATTATCAATTTTGATTGTTTTAGGTATCTGGCTGAGCCCAAGATTTTTAGGTATATATTCTACAACAAATAGTTTAGGTGAGTTCATTATATACAACATACTGATACCCGCCTTTGTCAGCGTTATCGGACTATATTGTTTTTTAAAGTTTGTCCCTGTTAAATGTACCGTAAAAAACTGTAATGGTAAGGGATACTTGGAATCAGATACCGAAATTGTTGATAACATTTTAACACGTATTATTTTGGTAAAAGGTCACCGTTGCGAAAAGTGCAACACCCTGATTAACACGCATCCACTTCGTTGAGATATAAAATATAAATAGCTAACAAACGCTTTAACCAAATACGCAAAACAGCAGGCTTGCGCTCCTTCGTCGCTAATTTTAGCCTGCTACTTTGCGCCGTTTATTAAGGCGTTAGCAATTATTATTAATAGTCGCATTAAGCATAAAATTAGATCTCCTTTAGATGACCATCCTTCTGGATATGGTGGTGAATCATTATGGGCAGATAAAATCTCCGAAAATACATATCAGCTTAAAAATATACCCATTTTTGCTTATGGTGTTAACTTTGATGATGTAGTACTTGTCAAAGAAGATGAGGAGGGAGTTTTACAAGTGATAGAAAAAGTGGAATCTAGCAATCATCACACGATTAGAGTTTTCTTTGTAGACGAGCAGTCAGGGGATAGTAACTTTTCTAGACTTAAACAATTTAAAGGAGAAGGTATAGGCTCTGAAAAATGGAATGATGATTTATATGCATTAAATGTCACGCCGACTCGTGATTATGAAGAATTCATTGAGGTTTTAAACCATCAACAAGATTTAGGTGTTATCGAATACGAACTAGCTGGTGAATGGTCTGGTGGCTTTGATGGTTCGGAGTAAATAATTGCTAACAAGTAGCTCAAAGTGGACGCAAAACAGTTGGCTTTCGCTAATTTTAGCCAACAATTTTGCGCCGGATAAACGAGGCGTTATATTTTTATCTAAGATATTTTTGTATTGCATTTTACTAATTTTTAATTGCTCAAGCTTGTCGAGTTTAATAAGTTTTTATTGTGTTTTCAAAAGTTTTTTAAGCCGTTAAAATGGTATGTTTTTATTTTTACGTTGTTATGTATAAGGTGTTTAAATGCTTGGGTTGAAATTTTTCTTCGTAATATTTATTTCTTTTTCTGTGAGCGCTTACTCTGGAGGTAATGATTTTTTTAGTATGATTGAGCGAGCGGAATCTGGGTCTACCATAGAGATAGAACCTGGAGATTATGATGTTTGTTCTACAGTGTATATTAAGAATAAAACTGACATTAAAATAGTTGGTGTAGGTGAGGTTAAAATTAGAAAGTGTAACTCATTTAATGGTGAATACATATTGTCAGTCATTGATTCAGATAATGTATCAATTGATGGAGTTTCATTTTATGGTTTGACAGATGCTAAATATATTAATGAAAACACTACCAATATCGTCTGGGGAGAGCAGGGTGTGTTATTCTCTGGTACGTCGGGTTCGTCAGTTGAAAATAGTAATTTCTATAATTTTGGTGATGCGGCATTACGTATAACCTCATCCAGGAGTCATTATTCTGGAGAGCAAGTTAATTCTAAAAATTTTCGTGCTGAAGGTAATGTTTTCTATAATGTAACTCAAGTCACAACTACACATCCATGGAGTAAGGATTTTGGAGGAACGAGGGATATAATCTTTAAAAATAACTTATTCTATGAAATGAAAGGAGGGTTAAAACTATCATCACGTAAAGGTGTATCTAATGCATTAGTAGAAGGTAATATATTTAATTTCATACATGGTTCTGCAATGGAGGTTAATTATTATTCTAACGTTGTTATTAAAGATAATTCCTTTTCAAACGTTAATAAATTTATTCTCAATGTATTCCCAAACTCGATCAGTAATGTTAATGAAGCAATAGACTGGAATGGGTTGTCTTTTATAAAAAATACTGCATTCAAATCAAGAGGAGGCATCCGTATCGTTTCAGATATTGCGGGAGAGTTGATTTCTGGAAAGCATATTTCAAATGTAATTATTAGTGCTAATAAGTTTGTTGATGTTGATATGAGTTTATATGGCGCATCTAATAGACATATTATTAATTTTTTAGAGAATGAAAAAAAGTTCATATATTCTGTGGTTAAGATGAATTCGTATAATACATCTGGTGATGTGTCACTATTGAATGTTGAACACTCTACAAATGTACAATCTTTGGATAATGTTGAACTAAAGCTTTAATAAGTTATATGGTGTTAACTCGTCTTTTTTATTCACTTTCCAAAACAGGCTCCATATTTGACGGAGAGTCTGGAAATTTTACGATATATTAGGCAATATCAAAAATAAAGATGTCCTAGTAATCACTGATAATGGGCAAATAACATGAGCTAAAGATGGTATTTCATTAACTGAAAGCTCCAAACCGAAAGAAAATACTAAGTCTGAGTATGTGGGAGGAAGCAGCGGTCATTGGATACAAGAAAATATTGATAGTGGAAAATTAATAATTCTAGAAGGTGACTCTATTTGAGAAATAGAACCTTTAGAGCAAATTGATGCAATGCTGTGGTTTCCTATTTCAGAAATCACAGTTGCAACATCCGATAGGGGATCTCCTGGATACGGCTACTTACTTATCAATACTGATGATAATGAAAAAGCTCACGCCAAGTATTTAGGTAGTAAGTAAGGCTAAATAAGTTAATTAAGTATGGGACTGCTAACGCTTGGCTCAGTTCCACTACACAAGTTTATCCAAGCATTATCAGCCCCATATTAGGGCGTTAGAAATAAAATGGAGTATCTGCAATGAAGAAAGTCTTAGTGGTCTTTTTCACTTTATTAATTTTCGGATGTAACACTACACCTAAAGAATCTATTTCGACGGATAGCTTTCACTTAACGTCAAATGATCCTGAATACGGCTACACAGAGAAAAAGCCAATAGAATTGGGCAGTTTTTTACGTGGTACTAAAAGTGCGAGTGCACACATAGAATATTTTGAAGGGCTAATAGGTCCGAACGGTGAAAAAGTTAAAGTGACACGGCTTGGGAGTTGCTGTGCATTTGAAGATAAATCCATGCCTTTTGGCGGTGGTTTATTAGATCGTTACCAACTGACATACGAAGGTCAAGAAAAGCCAGCTATTATTTACGTCAATTTATACAAATTTAATAAACCTTTAGCGCCTAAAGGTTTTTCATTGCTGTAAATTATTTCTAACAAGGCAGTTATATAACTCGGAGTTACATTGAGTTAAGATTTAAATTATAAATTTCGAATTTGATTACCTTCATGTGTCTATATGGCTGCACCTATGGTTCTTGGTTCATTTTTAATGCATTTACTATTAGGTACTAAAAATGCCGCTGAAGCTAATGTTTTAACGCTTCTCAACATTAAAGGTGTTACGGTTTGATTTACAAAAACAATACAGACATCCACTGTTATCTATTCACCATAGTTACGGCAGTTTCGACTTCGAATTGCAAAAAAGTGTTCGCCACTCATATCAAAAATGCTCCTAAAATAAGCTAATTATTGGCGTTTACGTATTTCTCGACGCCAAAATCAGCGTATCGCACACGGCATGGGGGAGACTGCGGTTCGCGCAGCTTGCGGGGTTATCGCGAAAAGTTTTATTTCGTTAGACCAACAAGCGTTCACAATTGGCTAGATTTGTGCGCCGTCGTTTTTTAAGTGTTTCACAGTAAGCGGTGAGTACTCGCTCTCGACCAACAGCACCATGGAAAACTCGAGAAAATTGGGTTGTGAGTTTCATCCAATTATCAGGTTCGATGTTTAGCCGAGATAAAATTGGTTGAGACTCTAGGATAGCACCTTTTTTATCGGTGCGAATACATTTCCCCAGTAAGCTCGACTAACTCTAGATAAGACTTGAGTTCGAAAGGCAGCCCTTTTGGTATGTTCTTTCGGGGGCTACCCGCAAATCGTAATAGGCTGTTTGGTTGTTTCCCTTGCCTTGCATGGTCGATTCGCTTTTTGATACTGGTAAAGTCAGAGGTTTCAGGCGTTAGGGCTAACTTGGCTCGAATGGGGTTCAAGTCGACGTATGCCATACAAGCAGCTAATGCGGCTTCATCTAGCAAGGGTTGAGATTTGAATCTGCCTTCCCAAAATCGGCCTGTGCATTCATCCTCTTTATTTGCTCTGCGGGCAATATCCTCGTTGAGTATCCGCATAAACCGGCTAATATCTGCCAATCTCTGTCTGTACTTGGCAATATATTCACTGAACATCAACTGCTCTGACTCGCTTAGAAGCTCCTCCTCAATAAACTTCCACGTTACCCAGTTACCTTTAAACAGCTTGTGCCAGTGTATCACTATGGCCTTGTCAGATAAGCGCTTTGCTCTTTTATCATCAACATGCAATACAATGTGGGTGTGATTACTCATCACCGCATACGCACAGACGTCGATACAAAAGACGGCAGACAATATCAGGAGCTTTTCTTCAACCCAATCACGGCGCCTTGAGTACAGAGTTAGAGCGTAGACGACTTTTAAAAAAGGCACAAATTAACAGTGGGTGTCTTTGGTTTCTTGAGATTCCCAAGTTCTAGGCGTTTTACAAACGCTATCCAAAGCATGAGTTTTGGTTAAACCTAAAGAATAACGACGCACGCTCATTCGAAACTCTATATGAGTATCTATATGGAAAAAATGTAGCCTTATTGTGATGACCTTTACAAACGATATGAAGTGGTTTAGTAACAAGGGGGCGTCTTCACGGTTAGCGGATATTGATAATGTAAGCGTTGTCGGTTAGGCTTTTTTACGCTGGATGCGAAGCATAACTCCTGAGTGATTTAGGAGCACCGTTCTTTTAACACAGCCTTCGGTGACAATGTACTTTTAGGCCTACCCAAAACGCCTAGGATCAAGGTTGCAGAACTGTGAATCGGCTGCCTTTCTTTGGTATTGACATCGTTCGATTACCCAACTCTGCTATGACGTTGTCACATCAGGTATTGGTCTTACCACTAGAAATCTTAGTTTTTTCGTGCAACCCATACTGTCAAAAACCATCAAAGCATTAACTAATAAACCCGGCTCACCAGCTTTAGCCAAGCTCTACTAGCCAATTGAACGAAATTTTTAAACGTCTGGTAGTTAACACTCAATTATTGCCTCTTCGAAGTTTTAACAGCCATGAAGACTTATTTTTTTCAGCGTCATAAAACACTGCCATGGTGAAAAAAAAACATCAGTAACAGTATTACATGAGCTGCTAAGCTAATTCCAAAATATATTATACTTCCAAAATAGATAGCAAAAGAAAAGCTCCACATACCCGCTAAAATTGTCATTATGTAGAATCTACTGACAGGGTCAGGAATGTGCCTGAGAGGGTTTTTCTTTGAATCAAAAAAATATGTGTAGCACTCATATAATCTCAGTGTAAACATCTTCATAATATGCTCACCTTTTCAACCATTTTTTCATGATCCAATACGGTTGAATTATCAATTTAGATCTTAAATTTTCACAAATTTAGCCATTATGATTTTAATGTTCATGTAACAAGCTGTTAAATAAGGACGAAATACAGTTGGCTTTTGTTCCTTCGTCGCTTATTCTAGCCAAAATTTTTTGCTTGTTATTTAGGCGTTACACCTTAAAAGGAATTACTATGTTAAAAGTAGCTACTTTAGTATTATCATTATTTGCATTCAATGCGTATGCTGATTTTTCAGCTATTGTAATCGCATACGATACAGGCGATGTTCCAGTAAACGGCTCCATTGATATTGAAGCCGAATACATAGCGATGTCTGTGACCCTGTCAAGCGATGCGAAGTATCCTTCTGAGAGAGCAAAACTTATTAAAAGCCTGCAGAACTCTATACGTTCAGCGGCATCAAAATCTGAAGGAATAGATTTTCAACAAGGTGTTATTTCGCTTTCGCCTCAAGAAAAATCATCTTTCTCTATATCTAAATCCTATGGTAGGAGTGCAGGCTCTAGCTTTTATATACTTTCTAAGTTACGCAAAGGAAAGGATGTCTACTCAGCCACTCAAGATATATACTCCTTCATAAATCGTATCAAAAGGCCTGAAGACACTAGCTTAAGGCTGGGCAATACTTCACTGGCCATAAGCTCGCCTAGTGAATATAGGGCATCTTTACTTGAAAAAATAAAATTAGAGATTAACACAACAAAGGAAGCCTTAGGAACAGGCTATAAGGTATCTATATCAGGCCTTGAGAACCCTGTGATCGTAAGGCAAAAGGATGATAAGCAGGTAACTCTTTTTATTGACTATCAAGTCCAGTTTAGTGAATAGATATAATAAGTCGATTAACTTCGCGCTTTCGGTGCCGGACGCAAAAAGCTGCGCTGGTTAGTGAGGCGCTATACCTAAGGGAGAATGTTGTAAATGGATGATCCAATAGATAAGTTTAATACCTTATGGGAGCAGGCGCTTTTGGATACGCCGCTCAAGCAAAAAAGTGCAGTCTGCGTTTCAACAATAAATGAAGACGGATTTCCTGAAAGTCGTTTTGTCGATTTAAAATCGGTAAGTAAATGTGGCTTGGTATTTTGCACATATCTTGATTCAAATAAAGGAGACGATATTCGTAGGGATCCAAAAGTTTCTTTAGCTTTATGGTGGGATCATATTGGCATTCAAATACGAGCCGTTGGCGTTGCGCAACAAATATCTGAAGAAGAAGCAATTAAATATTGGCAAACGCGTTCAAGGGATGCTCAATTGACCACAATGTGTTTTAACCAGAGTAAACCTCTATCTTCAGAATCAGAATTAATATCAAAATTTGATGATATAAAAGAACAAATGGCAGGTAACATCGTACCAAAACCAAAAAATTGGGGTGGTTACATAATAAAGCCTTTATCAATTGAGTTTTTGACATTTAAAGAAAACCGCTTACATCTGCGTGAACTATACAAAAATGCGGATGGGCAATGGAGCAAGATGCTATTGCAACCTTAAATTCCAAGACTCAAAGCCGAACAGGTAACCGTTGGCTTGGTTTCACTTCGCTTCATAAAATAGCTAACCCACCGCTTAAAGCAGGGTTAGCTATTGAACGGAGTTAACATGCTGAACTACATAATGAAAAGCAAGGGTGGGCTATTTCCTGGCACTGGAAGCTCTTTACGTACACTTTTTTTCACTGCTTTTTGAACGCAAATTTTCAGCCAAACTAAGTACTATAGAGTCAGCATGTGGATACTAAGGAAGTTGATGGTTTGTGGAATTTTTCACCTAATGAACTACCCAAAGTTGCAAAGTGATAAAATGGTTTCGGACGATTCAAGTGTTAATGAACGAAGGGAGGAATGACTCGCAATTTACTATTCCTCAGTTACCTCAATTAATGAAGCTCCACAAAGTTTTTGCATCAACACTGACATTCACTATTATTTGCTGACCATGGCTAGGCTAGCTATTTATGCACAAATTTGACTTGTAGTAAGAAGTAACTTCAGACTAGAGCGATATTATGCTTTTGACCATAGGTATGTTAGGCGATTAACTAACTTTTTTATAACGAGCTCAGATTAAAATAGAAATAGATCGGGTACAATGGAGTAAAAGAAGGAGTCATGATGAAGTATCCTACACCGTTAAAAGCGGGCAGTAAAATTGCAATCACAGCATTCTCTGCAGGTGTCCCTGCTTCTATGCACGGGAGATTAGACAATGCTTTGGGTTATCTAACGCAACAAGGTTTCGATCTCGTGGTTGGTGAATGCCTGCGAGATAACCACAACTATGTAAGCGCTGATGCCAAAACCCGTGTTAGTGAACTTATGGGATACTTACTCGATGACACAATAGACGCCATTATGCCGCCATGGGGCGGGGCAATTGCGATGGATGTTTTGAGCCAACTTGATTGGGAGCAGTTAGCACAAGCTAGGCCAAAGTGGATCATCGGTTTCTCTGACGTCAGCACTTTGCTTAGTGCCGTAACTTGCAAACTAGGTTGGGCAAGCGTTCATGGGACTAACCTTATGCAGCTAAATGGCCACCAGCAAGACCCGCTGACGGTAGGGCTTTTTGACCATTTGAGGTGCACGCCTAATAACTCCTTCACACAGTTTCCTTCTACTCACTATGAGGCTGATCCACTCAATTTTGTTGACTTTCCCGATGCTGGATTTAACTTGTCCACCACGACTCAGTGGCGTACTTTAGCGAATCGCGAAAGCAGCAAGCGGTTTGCTGGTAGATTATTAGGCGGCTGTTTAGATATTCACATGTTATTGGCAGGCACTGAATATTTTGATTTGGATGCTTTTTTACAGGAGCATCCCAACGAATCAATAATTTTATACTTTGAAAACGGTGAAATGCCGCCAGCTGCTTACTATCGTGCGCTGCAAAGTATTAAACTACGGGGCTGGTTTTCGAAAGTTGCAGGGGTCTTAATTGGTCGTAACCCCGAGCCGCTAGCAAAAGATAGCGACTGGACGCACGTAGATGCCTTGCAATATGTATTTGCTGATTGCGATTTCCCCGTGCTATATGATGTCGATATCGGCCATCAAGCACCGAATTTAACGCTTATTAACGGCGCATTTGCTGAAGTGATATGTAACGACGCTTTTTCAATTACACAGACATTAATATGAACCTAGAATATAAAATTGGCTTGGTAGATGACCTCCTTGCGATAGAGAACCAAATTCCTGAATTTGCAACGCCAAGAAAGCGAGAGGAAGTCGTAGATAAGCTGCGAGATAAACAACATTTATTGCTGGTGGCGTACGATCAAGGTAAGCCTGTAGGGTATAAGTTAGGTCACGAACTACCAAACAATGAGTTTTATAGTTGGTTAGGCGCGGTTGTTCCTGAACATCGTGGTAATGGTATTGCGAAACAGCTATTGGCTATGCAAGAGGCTTGGTGTAAGGCACAAGGCTATAGCGCTATCAGAGTAAAGTCGAGAAACCTTTTTAAAAACATGCTATTGATGCTAATAAGTCGCGACTACCAAATTGTAAAATGTGAACAGATCAATGGCGTATCAGATAGCAAAATTCACTTCTATAAACAATTATAAAAAGCCCAGTATTTGATACTAGACTATGTTGTCATCAGATGAGCTGGTGGCGCTTCGCCGCCATATTCCTGCTAATATTGAGCCACTGATATTATGCCAAATTGAAAATAGGGTACCAGCCACAGCCGCCGCAGGAGTAAAGAACTTCATGGCGAGTGCGACGGCAAGTCCTGAGTTTTGCATCCCCACTTCAAAAGCCATTGTACGGCATACTTTTTCTTCAAAACCGAGTCTTTTTGGAATGAAATAACCCAAAAGTAATCCTGTGATATTGTGTAAGATCACAGCGACCAGCACAACGAGTCCGATACTTTCAAGCTTAGGTTGATTAAGAGAAACAATCACTGCGATAATAATAATGATGGAGAGCATGGACAGTAAAGGTAAAATAGGGGTTGTGTTGATAACGGAACGCGCCAACGGCTTGGCAAATAAAGTATTGAAGGCAACGCCAACAGCCACTGGAACTAGCACAATTTTTAGCAGGCTCATCAACATATCAGAAAATTGAATATCAACTACTTGTCCTATCATTACCGTAGTGAGTAATGGTGTTAAAAGCACGCCGAGTAACGTACTCGTTGCTGTCATAGAAATCGATAACGCGACGTCTCCTTTGGCGAGATAACACAAAACATTACTTGCCGTACCGCCAGCAACTGTGCCCACTAAAATCATACCAATTAATAAGTCGGTTTCTAAGCTCATTGTGGTTGCAATAAAGTAGGCAACACTCGGCATCACTGTAAATTGTAGGCAGACCGCCACGATAATCGCTTTTTTGTTATCGAGAACACGCAAAAAATCTTTTGCGGTAAGGGTCAACCCCATAGTGAGCATAATAAACATAAGTAGAGGAATAATTGTACTTTTAAATGGGATCAAGAGGGCAGGGTAAAGGTATGCAATCATTGCTGCTGCGATAGCCCAAAGTGGAAATAACTGTAAGATTTTTTTCATGATGTTTTGATTTGAGTGGGTAACCATGTATTGATACCCCGATACTAACGAACTTTTTAAAAAATACCTATGGCGTGAAGAGTTTGTAAGTTATTTATCCAAGCCTCAGGTTAATTAAATAACATAGATGGTTACACTTTAGGTCATATTCTCATTGAGATTGTTACTTGGCGTTGTGTATAGTTGTGAAAGTTACATCAAGGTCCATGGAATATAAAAATGAAAACAATTTCTTCTAGCTTTAATAAACTACTATTACTGGTTGCATTGATTTTAGTTGCGGGACTCTACGGGTATTCAAAATATCAATTTGCACTAACTGTAAGTAGCGATGTAAAGCAGCTACAACCATACGGCTCAGAGCAGTTAGAGTTAATAGATGTCTCTGAGTCGGCAAAGCGTTTTACTGTGCGTATTGCCGTTAGCGGGCTGGAGCCTAAATTTGCGGAGTCGGCAGAATTACAGTCATATTACAGTAACATAGCACGCAACTATGTTTGCCAAAGTGATTATTTTGAGCCTAAATTTGAAGAAGGACATCAAATTAGCATTGAGTTTAGCAAAGCCGATTCTGCTCAAACCGTTTATGAAAGAGCCTCAGTGATAAAAAGTGACTGTGGTGTAAGCCGCAGTTAACGTATCTCAAAATTAACCTGAACTGGCTCGTTTGCTGTGCACTAGCGCAGCAAATATAATTAGACTCCCGATCCCAAGTCGAATGAGATCAGCTTCTTTGTTCCAGATAAATAAGTTGACTAAAATTCCCGCAGGGATAAGGGCGTTATTCATCACAGCTAACTCGCCGACAGATACGCGGGTTAATCCCACATTCCACACAAAATATCCTATACCTGAAGCAATGAGGCCTAAGTAAATCAAAATACCCCACTGTTGGCCAGTAGTGGGTAGCTGTTGTAAATTACCAAATAAAACAAGGCCAAGAGCTAAGACACAAGATGCACCGATGAAGAAAAAGCCGAAACTTTGGTGATGAATTAGCGAGTGTTGTGCACTCAAGCGCTTATAACTGACTTGTCCTATAGCAAAACAAAGGTTTGCACCTTGTACCAATAATAAACCAAAAAAATAGTCACTCGTTAGCTCTGTAAATCGAATTGTAATTGCACCGAACATTGCGATAAGCGCTGAAGTTAAAAAAGTACGATTAAACGACTTGTTGAGTAAATCATTAAGAAGTGTAATGTAAACGGGGGTCATCACAGTAAATAGCAGCACCTCTGGCACACTGAGATATAAAAATGAGTGATAATAAAAGCTATACATTAAGCCAATTTGTACAGCACCAATGGCCATCAATTTTAGCATTAGCGTTTTAGTAACTGATGTAGGCCGCAAAAATGGCAGAAAAACCAGTGCTGCTAACACCGTTCTTGATAAAGCGCTAAACCACGGGTCTACATTTCCTGCCAAATAGACACCGATAAGTGAAAAGGAAAAAGCCCAAAGTAAGGTGATAGTCCAAAGTAAAGTCATAGGTGTTATTTTTTAAGTATTGATATAAGAGTGTATCACGAGCTGGATCATACAATGAGTGTTCGAAAAAAGCGATGATAACAATCATTATAATGTGATTTTAATTTACAATATTTCGCATAAAATAGCTCCCGTATTCACAGATACATCCCTTCATTGTTTTACCCATGATGTGTTTGGCCGCAGCTGCGGCCTTTTTTCTTTCCAAATATGTTTGATGATAACCGCCTGAAAAATCTCACTAGCAAATGCGATATTGAACAATCGCAACAAGTTAAATTTTTGATTGTGTAAACACAACTAGAGTCAGTTTATTTTTGAAGTTGGTTTTGCTGCGGTTTAATTGGTATTTAGACAAATCAGAGTCTGCGTAACAGAGTCACTTTATATGATTTAAAAAGTAAAGACTTAGGGCTCCTGCAAAGCGCCTTAAGCCATTCCGAAAAATGAAAATTAAACAGCAAAAGTCAATAGGCTTTAGAATAAAGTGTTACAAATTTTACGGTACGAATTTTATTTACTTCATGTAGTATTTTGTATGAATAAAATATTTTTTGTTGTTATGCGTAATCTAATTTGTAATCTTTTTGTCATATTGCCTACATTGTTCTTCGTTGCAGCTGTTTGGGGTGAACACGACAACGCTCAATATCGCCTTGATACGGTTAATTATTTTTTAGAGTCCGATCCACACAAAGCACATAAACTACATCAAGCTATTGAATTAGAGGATTTTACTCCAGCCCATACCGCTCATTTCCATCATTTAGGCGTATCGATAGCGTTATCACTTGGTCAGTTAGAGCAGGCGCAGCGCGCATTAGCTGTATTGTTTCAGAACCCGCAAAATACGTATTTCAGCGAGCATCGATTTTCACTTACTTATGATGCCAGTGTATGGCTAAGAAAAGGTGGTTATATCCGCCAATCTGAGCACCTATTACTGTGCGCGCTAAAAAGTGCACGGTCCGCGAAAGAAAAAATTAAAACGCTGAATGCCCTCGCGGTGATTGCCTATAATTACGGCGATAACATCTCGGCAAAAGACTATTTTGTGCGCTCTTTGGCTATAGGCACTCGTATTAAAAATCAGCGCGCGATGGGGATTATCGAAAACAACCTCGGGGTATTGGCACTTAAAACAAGTCACTTTGAGGATGCGGTTAACTATTTTAAGTTAGCCTATGCTAGGCATCAGCTAGCAGGAAGAGAAAGTAGTGAACTAAATACCGGTCTTAACTTGCTGTTTGTATATATATTACGGGGTGAAAAAGAGATGTACGAGCGTGTGTCTCCTCGCGTGTTAGCGCTTGTGCAAAAGCACAAAAATGCCGCTCAATCAGCCTATTCACTGTGGATCGAGCGTTTTTATGACGTTATTTTCACGGCAGCTAAACTATCAAAAAGAGAAAAAGCCGAGTTAATAGCAGCATTTAACAACCTCAGTGAAGCTGGTCTAAAATCACTCTTAAAACAGCATATAGGTAGGATAGCAGGCATAAATCCTGTTAACTTAACTATAGCAATACCACAAAAAATGATGTTGGAAACAACGAATAATCATTGGTTAAATAGCGCACTGTCTTGCAATTTCTAGTCAGACCAAAGGTAATACTTCAAGACTCACCTAAACTATACGCTGTCACGCCGTGTTCAAATTTATGAGTTCCATAAAGCTTCTGGTCTTCCTAAATCAGCTCGGTACACATGAAAAGGTATCAGAAAACATTTCCCCAAAATCATATAAGTCACTGATTTTAAATTGTAAATTCAATGTTGTAGCAAGAGCCATAGAGCGACCTCACCGTTACTAAAAATCTGAGCTTGACACTGTACTCTTATCATATAATAATTTTGTTATATAATTAAATTATTATGTGTTTATGAAGATACTTTTTTTATGTTCGGGAAATGCGACGCGCTCAATTATCGCCCAAGCAATCGCGAACTTTCATGGTGGCGCTGATGTACAAGCCTTTAGTGCTGGCACTAAACCGAGTGAGATAAAGACCGAAGTGCTAGCGCTTTTGCAGCACAAAGGCATAAAAACTGACAGTCTCTATAGTAAGCATCTTGATACCTACCAGGGTGAGCACTTTGATGTTGTGATCACCCTTTGTGATGAAGTGCGTGCCGAATGTGAACACCAATTACAAGGTCAACACATCTTGCCGTGGGAAATAGCCAGTCCCTCAGCTCGACATAGTGCAAATGCCCTTCAACAAACGCTATTCGAAATAAACGAACAAGTAACTGCATTACTGGATCAAAAAAAAATAAGGCCAGATGAAATCTCACCTTTGCTATTTTATAAGTGCTTAGCGGATGACATTCGCTTGAAGACGCTTGCCATGCTGAACGTTGAGGGCGAGTTGTGTGTTTGTGAGTTGATGATTGCCCTAGAGCAAGAAAGCCAACCTAAAGTATCAAGACATTTATCACAACTGAAAAAAGCTGGAATATTGTGTGACCGGAAATACAAAAAGTGGGTTTTTTACTCAATCAACCCAACGCTTCCTGGATGGATGCAGGCTGTTATAAACACGACAGTTCTGCATCAACCTAACTATATTGCATCGGAATTAAAGCGACTGTCTTCAATGGGTGAACGCCCTAGTCGGGCTGCTGCATGTTGCGAATAATTTAGTATTAAATTTATTAACTTTCATAGTAGGAGTACGTATGACAATTAAAGTTGGAATTAATGGCTTTGGGCGTATGGGGCGCTTAGCGCTTCGAGCAAGTTTCGATTGGCCTGAGCTTGAGTTTGTACAAATCAACGATCCTGCGGGCAACGCCGAGACTCTTGCCCATTTATTGGAGTTTGACTCGGTACATGGCAAGTGGGAACACGCAGTTTCTCATCAAGGTGACCATATCATAATAGCTGGTCATCAGTTATCAGTAACCCAAAATAAAGACATTGCTGATACTGACTGGTCACAATGCGATGTTGTTATAGAAGCCTCTGGTAAAATGAAAACCAAAGCTCTACTACAACAATATTTAGATCAGGGTGTTAAAAGGGTTGTCGTTACTGCACCAGTAAAAGAAGATGGGGTACTAAACATAGTGATGGGTGTGAACGACCACCTTTATGATGAAAAGCCACATGAAATCGTGACTGCAGCATCTTGTACTACAAACTGTTTAGCACCTGTTGTTAAAGTACTACAAGACAAAATAGGTATTAAGCATGGCTCAATGACTACGATCCATGACATTACCAACACCCAAACTATTTTAGATGCACCGCATAAAGATCTGCGCAGAGCAAGAGCATGTGGCATGAGCCTCATTCCAACTACGACTGGTTCCGCGACAGCGATTACACATATATTCCCTGAGCTAAAAGGGAAACTCAATGGTCATGCTGTACGTATCCCACTGGCAAATGCCTCATTAACTGATTGTGTTTTTGAGGTCAAACGCCCCACTTCTGTTGAGGAAATCAATCAGTGGATGAAAGAAGCTGCACAGACTCATCTTGAAGGGATCCTTGGATATGAGCCAAGGCCTTTAGTTTCTATTGATTATAAAACAGATCCACGCTCAAGTATTGTTGATGCGTTATCCACTATGGTTGTAAACGGTACACAGGTTAAGTTGTACGTGTGGTATGACAATGAATGGGGCTATGCAAATCGTACTGCCGAGTTGGTTTTAAAGGTTGGGCTTTCACTGGGTAAATAAATACGATGACGTTACGTTCCTTACCTCAAGATATTAGACAGTATTTGATAGTTACCGGCAATTACTGGACATTCACGCTCACCGACGGTGCTTTAAGAATGTTAGTGGTACTGCATTTTCATAAGCTAGGCTACAACCCGCTGGAAATTGCGATGCTGTTTTTGTTTTACGAGATTTTCGGAGTTATCACCAATCTGGTGGGGGGCTGGCTCGGCGCTCGGATCGGGTTGAACCGAACAATGAATATTGGTCTTGGTCTACAAATAATCGCTTTATTAATGTTGGTTGTACCGGCAAATTGGCTGAGTATTCCTTATGTTATGGCGGCGCAGGCGCTCTCTGGGGTAGCCAAAGATCTCAATAAAATGAGTGCTAAAAGTGCCATAAAGGCGATTGTAAAATCTGGTCAGGAAGGAACGTTATTTAAGTGGGTGGCAATACTTACAGGGTCTAAAAATGCGCTCAAGGGGGTTGGATTCTTTCTTGGTGGCGTGCTGTTGACATTACTCGGCTTTACAGGGGCCATGTGGGTGATGGCTGCCGCTTTGATGGCGGTGTGGCTTTTTAGTATGGTTTGCTTAAAAAGTGAACTTGGAAAATCTAAGCATAAGCCAAAATTTACTGAGGTATTCTCAAAAAGTCGAGCAATTAACCGCTTGTCGGCTGCACGCCTGTTTTTGTTTGCTGCCAGAGATGTTTGGTTTGTTGTGGCATTACCTGTGTATCTGTCAAAACAATTTGCATGGGATCATTGGTGGGTTGGTGGATTTATGGCGACGTGGGTGATTGGATATGGATTGGTTCAGTCTTTGACACCAAACTTGCTCAACCGTGATAGCTACGCCCATAACCCACAAGCAGTTGCTATTTGGGCGTTTTATTTGGCTATTTTACCTATGGCTATTGCGGTATCACTTTACACAGAACATTGGCCTAACATTACGCTTGTGGGAGGGCTATTACTTTTTGGTGTTGTGTTTGCGATTAACTCCTCAATACACAGCTATCTAATTGTTAGCCTTGCAGATAGTGATGGCGTATCGCTAGATGTCGGCTTTTATTATATGGCCAATGCGATGGGAAGATTAATAGGGACAGTTTTATCCGGTTGGGTATTTTTGCACTACGGATTGGTTGCCTGCTTGGTGTTATCAAGCCTCTTTTTGATATTAGCAGGCTACACGTCAAAAAGGATCTAAATGTACTCGTTTTGTATATTTGTTGGCCTTTTAATGTATTTATGCTCTACTTGTACCCGGACTATTCATAGTAATTATTAAGGAAAATATAAGTGAATAAGAATATAGCTAGAGCAATATTTACGTCAATTTTTCTTCTTGGCTTGGCGCACGTATCCGATGCTGAGTCTGCGACGAGAAAATGTATGACTCAGAATTATGTTACACATGTGATACAGGAGTGCCCTGAGTTTTGCAAAGAAGTACGAGCTTGAAATAACGTGTTATGAGCACGGTGGTTCAGTTGATCATAACGACTCTCAACGCTGTTATTCAAACCCTAAAGATGTATTAATTATTAATGCAAACACAAATCAAAAGTGGCTGTATAAATTATCGCATTCAAACCAAGGTGGATGGCGCCATGAGCTGACTAATAACCTGCAGGCGGTTGCTCAGACGGTTCCTCGTGATGCTAGTAATTTAGCGGATGAATTGATTAAGTACTATGATGCTTGGGATCGGGCAACAACCAAAGTTTCCCAAGAGTACAATTCATCTAGTATGCAATCCACGCTGGCTATCAGTACTAACACTATACTCCAGCAAATGTTATCTGAAAATAATTGTGAAAATGAAGCTTTTACCCGAGTCGCCAAACTAGCCTTTGACGGCAGGACAAAAACGACGCTGCAAGAACGTACAGAAAAAGCACTAATTGAGGAGTATGGTAGCTTAGGGGCGGCATTTGAGACCACTCGTATTACTCAGTTTGGCTACACGGTAGGTGTGGGCAATGTTGGATTCTCAGGTCAAGCAGAGTACGTACCAAAGAGAAGGATGATTGACTTAAAATTTCATGATGCCATCAATGGTAATCATCGAGTGGTGTATAACTTAGACTTTAGTAAAGGTATTCGCATGGATTTAAACAAGGATATGACGGAATTTTCAGGAACGACTGTGCGCCAGTTACAGGAGAATCATGCAAGCCAAAACGTAATGCGGAATTGCATTATCGAAACACTTAATATTTATAGAGAAGCGAGTGTGAAAAGTAGTGG
Organism: Pseudoalteromonas sp. PS5; assembly: GCF_004103255.1. Taxonomy (NCBI): domain Bacteria; kingdom Pseudomonadati; phylum Pseudomonadota; class Gammaproteobacteria; order Alteromonadales; family Pseudoalteromonadaceae; genus Pseudoalteromonas; species Pseudoalteromonas sp. PS5. The sequence continues at coordinate 4,607 of NZ_RCSQ01000099.1, read as the reverse complement.
TACTTCAAGTGGTGGTGGAATTGACTTACCGCCCGCCGTTGGCCGACATCCAGGTCGCAGTTATGGAGAGTCGGGTGAAGAGTTTTGTACATGGACATTCTATGACCCTTGGGGCGAGATACTTTTTACAATGATGGGAAGTTGCCCGTTATTTCCTAAGTAAAACAGGAGTACAGGTCGGTTTAGCACCTGTACCAAAAGCAATAGTTAGCTTTTCGGCTGCTTATTACTTTGATAAGACCCGTTCTGAAATCCTCCACCATCAAAGTGAAGACACCTAAAATGAACTCAACAAGTCGGCCTATTGCACACAAACTTAACGCAAATAGTAAGGGATAACCGCAGCTAGGGAACAAATGATTACCCAGAGTTACGGTTTATTGAACCTTAGCGCCTTTCGTCTGAGGTTAAATAACTGGAAATAATAGATTATTATCGCAACTCCGTTTAAAGCGAATTAGTAATAAGGTATGATGCGCCTCACTTTTATTGCAAATTGTTATCATACTCAATGACATTAGATAAACTCCCCAAAAATAGCACCGCGACAATTACTTCATTAACCCACCCTGATACCGCGCTGCTAAGCCGAATAATGGCACTTGGTATTATTCCTAGTGAGCAAATAGAAGTGATCAACGTCGCCCCACTTGGATGCCCGTTGCAAGTGAAAGTGGGTGATACCTTTGTGAGTGTGCGTAAGGCCGACGCACAGTTCGTGGAAATTAATACCAATTTGACTTAATACTTGCTCAATTTGAAGGAGTAAATCTGACGCTAACAGGGTTAAAAATTTCTTATTTAGAACAACTAAATAGCAAAATTTTTGCCGGGTTATCGACAAGATTTTCTCACCTCCAAATAGACCACTTAATTAAGAAAATTGGTTTAAAACGTTATAATTTGAGAAGGTCATCGCGGATGAAAATTGCGTTAGTGGGTAACCCAAATTGCGGGAAAACCACAATATTTAACCGCCTAACAGGTTCAAAACAAAAAGTTGGAAACTGGCCAGGTGTTACAGTTGAAAAGAAATTTGGCTATTTTGCTTTAGAAAACACAAACGTAGAACTGGTTGATTTACCCGGGCTATATAGCATGGAGCAGATCGAGCCAAGTCAAGATGAACAGATCGCTTGTGACTTCCTAAAGCAAAATGAAGCCGATGTCATTATTAACATTGTAGATGCCGCTAACTTGCAGCGAAATCTGATATTAACGTCACAACTTAAAGAGTTAGGTAAACCGATCATCGTTGTGGCGAATATGGTTGATGTTGCGACTCAGCGAGGTCGGACACTTGATTTACCACGTTTGTCTGAACAATTAGGTTTACCTGTGGTGGCATTTCATGGAGCAAAAGGCACAGGGCAAGAGAAGCTGTTGGAGCAGCTTATTGAAATCACTCGGTTTCCTAGTAAGCCTGAGGGAGCAGAGCCACCGAAACTTCAACATGATCCATTGGAAAAAGCGATCGCACGCCATCAAGCGGTTAAAAAGTTAGCGGCTGGTGTAAGCACTATCACGCCAAAACGTGCAGATACAACAGAAACCCTTGATAGAGTTGTGCTGAATAAATGGTTAGGTGTTCCAATTTTTTTAGCCATGATGTACTTGATGTTCACGATAGCTGTGAACGTTGGTGCTGTTTTTATCGACTTTTTTGACATCGCCGTAGGTGCCATTCTCATTGATGGTGTAAAAGTGTTACTTGCAGATGTTGGTGCACCTCAATGGCTTGGCGTGTTACTTGCTGACGGATTTGGGGCAGGGGTTCAGCTAGTCGCTACTTTTATTCCAGTGATAGCCGTATTGTACCTTTGTTTGTCAATATTAGAAGATAGCGGTTATTTGTCTCGTGCCGCATTTGTTATTGACCGATTGATGTCCTCCATTGGGTTGCCAGGTAATGCGTTTGTTCCTTTGATTGTTGGCTTTGGTTGCAATGTACCTGCGGTGATGGCTGCTAGAACCATGGGGCGAGAATCAGACCGCTTATTGACAATTGTTATGGCGCCTTTCATGTCGTGTGGTGCGCGGTTAACTGTTTATGCGTTATTTGCTGCGGCTTTTTTTCCAACCAATGGTGCCAATGTTGTCTTTGGGTTATACCTACTAGGTATTTTAGTCGCTATCGGCTCTGGCTTTTTGTTCAGAAAGCAGGTGTTTAAAACCCAAAAGTTACCTTCTTTTACTGAAATGCCAGCTTACCATATGCCCATTTGGCGAAACATATTGATGACGACATGGCAGCGTTTAAGCGGTTTTATAAAACGTGCGGGTAAGACGATTGTGATGGTAGTTATTTTGCTAAGTGCGTTAAATTCAATTGGGACTGATGGCTCATTTGGTAATGAGAATACTGAACATTCATTACTGGCAAAAACGGCTCAAATCGTCACGCCAGTGTTTGAGCCTATTGGGTTAAAAGAGGAAAACTGGCCTGCAACGGTTGGAGTGGTTACAGGTATGTTTGCCAAAGAGGCGATCGTTGGCACGCTGGACGCACTTTATACAGGCTCAGCTGAAAATAATGACGCTTTTTCATTACTTGATTCAATGCAAGCAGCGTTAATGTCCATCGTTGATAATAGCAAAGACCTAATCGCCAACCTTGGCGATCCCTTGGGATTGAATGAACTTGATAGCGGGGAAGACAATGGCGCTGAGCTACTTACTGCCATGGCCGCTAAGTTCAACGGTCAGATTGGCGCGTTTAGCTACTTGGTATTTATTTTACTCTACACGCCTTGTGTGGCCGTGCTCGGTGCAATAAAGCGTGAATCTGGTAGTAGATGGATGTGGCTGGTCATAGGCTGGACGACCTCAATTGCGTATATTATGGCAACGCTTGTCTATCAGTTTAGCCAATTAGCGACATCAACGTTAAGCGCATCTTTATGGATAGTTGCTATGTTACTGTTTGGGTTCGCGTGGTGGAAAGGGCTTTCCGCGCTCGGGAATAGGTTGAATCAGCCCCCGACATACCCAATAGAGTTGCATTAACCTGTTTAACTGACGACACTTTGTGTGTCGTCAGTTATCTGTATCTCATTATTCGATAGTTATCTGCCACTTAATCTGGACTTTGGATAGCTAATGCCTTTCTAACATCCTGTTTTATCGCTAACCGCGTGCATTCACCTCACATAGCGAGCTATTGGTGCATATATTCGCCTTACCTACATTGTTCACAAGATGTAGGCACCATAGCAAGAGCAGTGCGCGGCAGCGGTATTGCCCTTGCTATGGTGAGATAAAGAAATAATTTAATGTAATTTTAAAAATCAGGAATTAGCTCACTTGCTATCCAAACTTCAGGTAATTTAAGTGTGTCGACTGTGGCATACTGCTTTAACTCTATGTTGGCAGCATTGAAGTGGTGATTATAGTTTATAATTTTAGAATAGTGCATTTATGTAGATTAAGTGGTTAAATTAAGATCGTAAATTATAAAATATTTTTATATTGTTGTTTTTAATTTTATCTAGATCAAGTTTTTTATTATTTCCTCTTGTTTGTGTTTATTTATCTGTTATCTTTGCTCCGAATTTTGTGACTAACTAAAGGAAATTAATATGTTACTTAAATTAAACAAAAAACCAATGAAGAACCTGAGTACAGCTTCAGCTAAATTAAACCCTCAACAAACACCACAAGTTGCTGGTGGCGCAGGCATTGACACGCTTATGTGTTTAAGAACAATGCAGTGTCCTAAAACATGGCAATGTGCGTAAAATAAATGCAGCGATTAAAAATCAACCTAAAATCAATTTTTTCATGTCATTATATTTTTTAAATATTAAATTTATAGTTTATTTAATTTTATATTAAATTTTTATGGCATAAATAACCTTTCCTTCTTGGTTTTAGGCTTGATATCTTTAGTAGGCTAGTTTTTAGCCTACTATCTGATCCTCTATACAAGTATTCCCTCTTTATGTACAAAATTATGTAATTTGATGTGGTAATGGCATGTTCTTATCGTCTTAACAGAACCTTGGGCAAAAATTATCTACAAAAAATTTTACTTTTCATTGTCCGTCTGATCGCTTACTTTAGTAGCCTATTAGTTATCAAGGGAGCATTGAATGATAATCACAGACACCACACAAATACTCACTCATCTTGATAAAATACACGCACTGATCTCTGGCTCTTATTGGGCGAAGCAGATCCCCAAATCTCTTTTGGAAAAGTCAATTAGAAATAGCCTGAGTTTTATGTCTGTTGATGATGAGGGTCAATTTCAAGGGTTTTGTCGTGTGATAACGGATTACGCCACATTTGCATATTTGGCTGATGTGATTGTTACAGAGCAAGAAAGGGGTAAAGGGGTGGCTAAAACTATCATGCAATCCGTGATGACACACCCAGAGTTACAGGGTTTAAGAAGATTTATGCTTGCGACTGCAGATGCTCACCCTCTATACAGTATATTTGGCTTTAAAGCGATTGAGGACCCAAGTATCTTAATGCAAATAAACCAACCCAATCTTTACGCTAATTGAAATGAAACCACCTATCAATGCTCGGTTTTAAATGATTATCTCATTACATCAGTAAGTAAACCAGATATCAAACACGTAATACCAATTGACTTAATA
>NZ_RCSQ01000098.1:0-50952 GCF_004103255.1 Pseudoalteromonas sp. PS5 | reverse complement strand
GTATTAAGACTAATTGGTATTATATTATTTTCTACGACATACACTTCACAAGGTGCTAAGCGTCCTTTGTTGAATACCCATTTGAAGAGTTTTTCATATCCGCAAATCAACTTATACTCTCCGGTTGCATTGGCACCTAAGACAGTACAGGTCTGCTGTGTTGATGAGTTTATCAAGCGCATGATCTCCTGATTGATGTGATGCCACTGCTTGGTGTTTCTCTGTGCTGTATTTAAGGCAACACCTTTACCTACAAGGATCCCATTTTGTAGCGGAAAAAGTGTCTTAATTGCCTCTATGCTAATATCACGTCGGATAATTTTATTTGCAATTTTATCTTCTATTACACCTAGCTGTATGCCTTGATGGTTGCTTTGTATTGACGATACTTGGTTCATTGTTATTGTTTTCTTTCGTAGTTTGATAATAATTTCAGTATTAGAGTCTTCTTTTTTACTATTCATATCTTAACGTCTAAATTCCCGCAAACTATGGTAAAAACACTCTCTTCATGGAGTACAAAGTGGCAAGTAAATTTACTACCTGCTCGGATCTTATCGGATAAATCTTCAACTATTTCCAGCTCTAGCAAGTGTTTTTCAGTGTCTAACATGACTAACTTTGCCGCATCAAAGCCAAAGTATTTTTCCACATATTTATAGATAGCTTTAAATAAACTCTCTTTAGCAGAAAATAGTAATGTCACTAGATCGGAGTCATTAAAATTACTATGTTTAAAGGCTAATTCCTCTTCTTGTGAAATTACTAAGTCTCTGATTTCATTTGATATATCTTCTTTCATCCAGTGTTCTATATCGATTCCTAAGTATTCGTACTCACTTTCAATTGCTGCGGCACAGATAGCACTTGTATCAACATGAGAGATAGAGCCTAGAAGTCCTTCAGGCCAAATTGGTTGTCTGTTTTCTCCAATAGGTATTTGCTTACAACTCCTGTTTAGAGATTTTACAGCTTGCGATGCACAAAAACGGCCTGCTAAAAATTCACTTTGGCGACTTTTTACCGCTGAGTGAAGTGATTCAGGAAACTCGATACCTAATTCATCAAACTGCATTGAGCTAAAGTTATCACTGTTAAATTGGCACTTATAAAGCTGTATGTCCTTTAAATGTGGTAAAGTATACGACTCAGTGGCTTCTATAAAGGCATTGTTTATACAATGGCTTTCTGATATTTTACGGTTGTGAAAATGTAACTGTTGCATAAGCATCTCCATATTCAAAAGAACTACTGGTCTTTTGAAATTGAAGGTTCGCACTTATCAACGATGCGACAGTATGCCAATGTATATAAGTCGCTAAGCAAAGCTGCTTGTAATTCTTGGTCGTTGTTTGTTGTGTTAGCTTCACTCGCACATGTATTAAAAGAAAGTAGAGTTGTTGCTAAGATTACTGCTAATTTTTTTGTTACGTTTTTCATGTGTTAATCCTTAATAATGGAACATAGTTGAATTGTTTAACTAGGCTTCAGGTCGCTCTCTAAAGCTCCATTTCAAGGTACTCAAGGTAGGATGATTAAAACTCTCGGAATGTTTTTGGTTCTTACTTTTAAATCGTGGGAATAGCTATTTATAATCTCGCGGAATTGTCACGGTATTGAATTTAAAGCTTTTTTTCTTGCTGGCATTAAGGCGGTGAGAAAAAAGGAAACAAAATCTTCTGGTAAAGGTATTGTTTGCGATGGAAATTAAGTGTGGGAATTGGGATGTCTTTGTTGATGATCTCGTTGTGCAGATCCACGATGAGACATTTAAACTAGAGCCCAAAACGATGGACTTATTGGTATGCCTGGCTAAAAATCAGGGTAATATCATGTCTAAGGATGCTCTAATAGAAAGTGTATGGGATGGTATGGTCGTCAGTGATCATGCGGTGACATCTTGTATCGCAAAACTAAGAAAGGTGCTTTCTCAAGATCAGAGTATTCCAATATATATTGAAACTATCTCCAAGCGCGGTTACCGAATCCCCAAGCAGGTATATGTTTCGATCTGCAATAAAGAAGAGGTAACTGAAACTACGAGTCATACATCGGCAACGAGTACGAATAATATCAAACTGATCAAGGTATCAGTCGTATTGATATTTGCACTTGTTGTTATTTTGGTGGTGTTTTATAGCGCAGATACCTTATCCATTGTTAAAGAGAACCATGTTGTAGAGAAGCCGTTAAAGTTTCAAGGTATGCACCCGGTCACTAGTTTAGAGGGGCCTGAGAAAACACCTAGGGCTTCACCGGATGGGAAGTTTATTAGTTACTTATCTTTCAACCTTGATGAGAAAAGGTGGGATATCAATATATCGTTGTCATCTTCTAGGGAAATTGTACATCGCATCTTAGACGTTTCTGAATTTACGGCTCCAGCATGGTCATTTTCCAGTGATAAAATTATATTTCATAGAATAGGAGAGGATTTTTGTGAAATCTATATAGCTGGCTTGCGTGAAAGTACTTGGAGTGAAGAAAGCGTTTATACTTGTGAACTATTCAGCCATGCTATGGATTTTGCTTGGGATAAGAAAATCGAACTTATCTACTTTAATGAAAAACCATACCTAACTGAGCCCGCGGCAATCTTTCAGTTAAACCTAAATACTGGACGAAAAGTACAAGTAACTAATCCAATCGTTAGTGGCTTTGGAGATTACCGTTTAAACTATTCATATGACTTAGGTCTGTTATATTTTCTCCGCAACGAGCATTGGAAGAAGAGCACTGATTTTTATAGCTTAGATCCTCTCAAACAAGAGATAACGCACTTATTTAAAAAAGATAGATTAATCAAATATTTTACGCTAACCGAAGCCGGCTATCCGCTGTTTTCCAGTAGCAAGTACTCCTTTGATTATTTTGATTTATTAACTACGAAACAACATTCTGCATATCGAGCTTCTTTTCCGATAAAGCACCCACAGATATTCGCTGACGATAACAAGCTGCTATTCATGGTGGAATCGATAAAAGGGAGAGATTTAGAAGTTTTCTCACATAATAAGGATGTGCCAACTGCGCTACTTAAAACCCTCAACACTTCTAGGGACGACTATAGCCCTAGGTTTGCCAACAAGACAGGGTTACTTGCGTTCGTCTCCAATCGTAATGGTTCACCGCAAGTGTTTGTTGTTAATATGCAAGGTAAGGTGATTTCTACGAGTAAGTTACCTGAAGAAGTGCGCCCAACAGGCTTAGTTTGGTCAGCAGATGATTCAAAAGTTTTATTTTTATTCGAACAAGATATATACTCAGTGAATGCAAAAACTGGCGAGCATGAAGTGACTGAGTTATACCAACCTTATTACGCATTCAGTGATGTAGCTCGAGAAGGTCGTTCGTATTACCTGTCTTCCGACCATAAATTGGATTGGCAGATATATAAGGTAGGCGACAATCAAGTTGAGCAAGTAACAGATAAAGGAGGGTATTATGGCATCGAAAGTGATGACGGGAAGTATCTTTATTTTAGTAAGTTTAGAGCGAAAGGGCTCTGGCGAACCGCTATCGATGTCGGTAACGAAGAGTTAGTGATCCCCGATATTGATCTATTGAATACTGGCGGGTTTCAAATATTAGGAAAGTACCTTTACTATAAAGAAAATACCAAAGACGGGTTTATTGTCTTTCGGTTTGATACTGAAAATGATGAGCTAGAGCAATTTGCTAATATCAAAGGTGAAGTCGATAAAGGATTTAGCGTTTCATTTGATGGGAAATATGTTATTTATACAAATAATATGACAGAGGTTGAGTCTGACATCGTGATGGCTGAAAGGTTACGCTAGTATGTACGGTTTTCCTCTTTTGTTAATTGCTGAACAAAATAGATGAATGTCTCACGTGTGAGATGTGTTGTTCACGCAACATGGTGACGCATCATAGCACTTTCATTTAATGTGCAATAAATTTGAGAAACTAAGGCTGACGCCAAAAAAGATAAAATCTCGCACCTGACTTGAGGTTTATGTAAGGAATGAGCTAATTGAATGCTTTATCGCTCACCTTAATTATTTACCAAGTTTAGGGATACCGAGGAAAATTCATGGGTCAATAACTCGGCTATTGGAAGTGAATTTAACGCCTCTAGCGCTATGGTTGGATACCAAAGAGGCGATAGTTAGCAAAAGTGCAGGTATTAAGTGTAACCAAAACGAAAAGTTGTGCTTTATGTGCACGGACCAGGAAACCTTGGTGGTTTCAATGTTATTAACAAAATTTCACTATCTGCGGATAGAACATTTGGTTAAGTAAGTCGGAAACACAATGAACAGTAGGCTGTATCAGTTCACTATTTACAGGAAAAATAATGAAAACAATAGAAGTAAATTTTGACGGCTTGGTCGGCCCAAGTCACAACTTTTCGGGTTTATCATCAGGAAATCGCGCTTCACAATTTAACAAAGGACGCATATCCAACCCAAAGTTAGCTGCCTTACAAGGGTTAGAAAAAATGAAGTTGTTGATGGATAGTGGTTTAACACAAGGGATACTTCCGCCTCAGCTGAGGCCTGATATTAGCATGCTAAGACGGTGTGGCTTTACGGGAAGTGAGCACCATATCATTGATAAAGTTTCCAAAATAGAGCCACAACTACTCAGCCTATGTTATTCATCGTCCTCAATGTGGGCTGCCAATAGCGCTACAATTTCTCCCAGCTCTGACACGAATGATGGTAAGCTACACATTACGGCTGCTAACCTTGCATCTAAGTTTCATCGGAGTTTAGAAGTGGAAGGTACAGAGTTAGCACTAAAGAAGATTTTTAAAGATAGTGATAAATTCGTGCACCATCCAGCATTGCCTCCTGCTGAGTTATTTAAAGATGAAGGCGCTGCAAACCAACTGCGATTTTGCAATGAGTATGGTGACGCTGGTTTAAACGTATTCGTTCATAACCAATGTGCAACGGTTGCGGAGAATGAAGGTAGACAGTCGCGTCAAGCGCATGAAAGTATCCGGAGATTACATCAGTTAAACTCAGATACAACCATCCACCTAATGCAAAACCCTGAAGTTGTGTCAAAAGGTTTTTTCCACAACGATACTATTGCTGTAAATAATAAAAATGTTTTTCTCTATCATGAAATGGCTTATATAAACCATGATGAATTGACAACAAAGATAGCCGAATATTTTGGGGGTAGGTCAAACTTTTACCCTATCTGCGTACCTTCAGAAGTGATCAGCCTAGGCTTGGCTTTGAAAACGTATATGTTTAATTCTCAGCTTATTTCTATAAATAGTGAACATATGGCATTAATCGCTCCGATTGAATGCAGTATGGAACCAACAGTTAAACAATTTTTGGATAGCATTATCACCTCTGATAACCCTGTGAAGTCGATACATTATGTCGATCTTAGGCAAAGCATGTTAAATGGAGGTGGGCCAGCTTGTTTACGTTTGCGTGTACAGCTGACAGAAAGAGAGCTCGCGGCGGTGCATTCAGGGGTTATCCTGACACCTGAACTGTATGCACAGCTTCGTCAGTGGATTGAAAAATACTATAGAGATCAGCTTCGTGTAGAAGATTTAGCTGACCCTAATCTATATGTAGAAAGCTGTGAAGCATTGGATAACCTGTCGCAAATTTTAGATTTAAATTCGCTTTATTTTTTTCAGCAGAGCGAAATATAAAAAGATATGGCACTCATTGGGGAGTGCTATATCACATACAAATTTAATTAATCATTATTTATCAATGAGTAGTGTTTAAAGTGTAACAGAAGAATTAGAACCTACGCTTTAATACTAAGATTGTCATAGAGTTAAGAGGAAAAGAAGTTGATTGAACAACAAAATAAGCCACTTCCCAAAGTGCTACTAAAGTTGATTGAGAATAGTCAAAACTATCCTGATAAGGTGGCTTTCACGTTTATCGAAGCGCAAGGTGAAGTAGAACTTACTTTTAAAGAGCTGGAACATCAAGCGAGAGTAATGGCTAAGCAGCTCTTAGATAACGGAAAGAAAGGCGATAGAGTTGCACTTCTACTTCCAAATGGAGCGGCATATATTATCTCGATGTATGCATGTATGTTTGCTGGCTTGGTATCAGTCCCCCTCTATCCCGCAAGAGCGAAAGATAAGCACTCCAGAATCGATGCTGTTGTTGATAACTGTAATTCAACTATCATAGTTACATTAAGTGATAATCTTGAAAATACAAAAGCTTACTTTGACAGTAGCAGCTATGATTTTCACAGTAACATCGTAACGTTTGAAGCATTGTTAGAAGGTGATGCGATAGAAATTGACACCCAAATTGATGCTGACGACATCTCATATCTACAGTATACATCAGGTTCTACAGGGATCCCGAAGGGAGCAATCATTACCTATGGAAACATCGCGGCAAACTTAGATGCATTAATTGCAGCGAGTGATAGCAGTGAAAACGATGTTTTTGTAAATTGGTTGCCTCTGTTTCATGATTTAGGATTAGTAAATACGCTATTCCTACCTGCTTATATTGGTGCCCAGTCAGTTATTATGTCTCCTTCTGACTTTATCAGAAACCCATTTTCGTGGTTGTCCGCCATTGATAAATATAAAGGGACGATATGTGGTGGTCCAAACTTCTCGTTTGATCATTGTTGTAAGCATGTTACGGATGAGCAGGTATCACAGCTAGACCTCAGCAGTTGGCAAGTCGCATTCAATGCTGGAGAGCCTATCAGGGCGAAGACTTTTGAGAAGTTTCACGATAAGTTTAAATTAGCAGGCTTTTCAAAAGAAGCTTACTATCCTAGCTATGGAATGGCTGAAATCACAGTGTTCTTAAGTGCACCACTGCGTGCTAATTGTGCAATAACAACTCACTTTTGTACCGAGTCCCTTGGTGCGGGAATTGCGAAGGCCTTGGATACTGGTGCAACAGCAGTAAACTCGACAACTCTTTTGGGGTGTGGTCAAACATATACAGACCATAGTGCAATCATTGTAGACCCCACAACACTTGAAATTTTACCAGATAATCAGATTGGTGAAATCTGGGCCAGTGGTAGTAGTGTGGCGCTAGGTTATTGGGGTCGAGAGGAAGAAACTGCTAAGACATTCGGTGCACAGCCAAAGGGGAGTGATGCCAAATACCTCAGAACAGGTGATTTAGGCTTTATCTATAATGGTGAAATATATGTCGCGGGTAGAATAAAAGATACCATCATTATCAACGGAACTAATTATTACCCACAAGATATAGAGTTTGTCGCAGAACAAGCGCTAGAAGGGTTGCCTCTTGGGAATGCTGCTGCATTTTCAATAGAAGATGAAGCAACAGAAAAGTTAGTGCTTGTGCAAGAGTTACGCCCAAGCAAAGATATCAAAGAAGAATTAGGCTCGGTTATTCATAAAATCAGTGAGGCTATCAGTACACGTATAGGGCTAGATATTTATAGTATTAAGCTAGTACGCAAAGGTAAGCTTTTAAAAACCTCTAGTGGCAAAGTGAAAAGGCAAGCGACAAAAGAGTCATTCTTAAATGGAGATCTTGGAGAATATCATGGTGTAACATTTAAGGATACACCAAGTGAATTGGCAGATAATCTTGAATTAACTCGTCAGATACAAGCTAACGCTGTAGAGCGCACTACACTATTCGAATATTTACAAGCTGAGATATCATCTGTTACTAAACAGCCTATTGATAACGTGAGTTATGATAGTTCTTTATTGTCATTAGTGATGAATTCACTGCGAGCGTCGCAATTACAAGCAAGATTAGAAAGAACATTTTCCGTCTCCTTGCCACTTGCCGAATTACTCGCAGTTGCTAAGGTCAAAGACTTAATTGATACCATTTTATTAAAATTAAATAACGTTAAAACTGAGCAATCCATTGAACCTCAACAGATCATTGAAGGTAAGCTTTACCCTGCAAGCGCAAATCAAAGGTCTTTGTGGTCGCTACATCAAAGAACGCCATTACAAACAGCCTACAATATTCACTATGCCTTTAAGTTCGAGTCATCAAGCTTGGAGATTGATCGGGTAAAGTGTGCTTGGGATAAGGTGATTGCCAAACATGCGGCGTTACGTACGCAATTTCAATTTGCTGATGGCATCCTAAATCAAAAGATTTCTTCTGATCTCGGTGAATATTTTACGCACAAACACTGTAATAACTCTGTTGCAGTAGAGGACGCATTACGGCAAGCCGCTTCGTATCATTTTGATTTGGAGAGTGGCCCTTTAATTAGAATTGAACTAATCAGTTCCAGTGAAGACAATTATTTAGCGATTACACTTCATCACATTGTGACAGATATGCACTCAATGATGATCTTAATCGAAGACTTCAAGCGCTTTTATACAGCCAATACAGTAGAGGAATATGAACAAACGAACGCATTTTCGTATGTTGACTTTACACTGTGGCAAAGCAAAGTGGAGCGTTCTGAACCCTATCAAACGCAGCACGAATTCTGGCAAGATAGGTTAAGTAACGTAAACCCTAATCTAGAGCTAGTTACAGACTTTGTTCGTCCTAAATCATACTGTTATGATGGTGAAGTGGCCTCGTTGATGCTAAATAGCGATGAAAAAGAGGCTGTTAAGCAGTTTGCAGTGAGTAATAACATTACGATGAACCAGCTGCTTCTATCTATTTATTTTCTTTTCCTATATAGATATACAGGCCAAGATGACATTGTAGTTGGCACTCCAAGTATGGGTAGGCATCTTAGCTGTTTTAACTCAACAATTGGGTATTTTGTTAACCCTCTCCCTATTCGAAGCAGTTTAAGTCGAGATCTGACTTTCCAACAGCTACTCACAGATATAAAACAAAATCTATTGTCTGCAATGGCAAATAGCCAGGTACCGTTTGAACATATTGTAAATAGTACCTTAAGTACTCGGCTTGAAAATTTTGCACCCTTGTTCCAAACCATGTTTGTGTACCAAACAACCGATGCAAAAGACTATGAAGTACTTGATATACTGCTCAATAATAGTGGCGCACTTGCCTTGAGTGAAAATGAAAGACTGATCCCGGTGCAACGCGATAAGTCGACGGCTCAGTTTGATTTAATGTTAGAAGCAACAGAGTTCGATCAGAGTATAAAGTTAGAAATTAACTATAACACTTCCTTGTTTGAGCGTGCGACAGCTGAGAATATGCTCAACAGTATTAAAGAGTTGCTATTTGCAGTAATACAAAACCAGCATGAGACCTTAGATAAAGTCGCTATACTCAGTGAATCGCAGGAGCATAAAGTGGCAGCTATGCTGGCTCCTCGTCGACGCTTCAATAACGCATCAAATACCATTCAGTCTTTATTTGAAGCGCAAGTAGAAAGAGGGGCAGAGCAAATTGCTGTAGAGTCAACAAATGGCGATAAACTCACGTATTTTGAGCTCAATAAGCGAGCGAACCAGCTCGCTCGCCACTTGCAAACGCAGGGCATTCGAGCTGGAGATAAGATTGCGCTGTTGATTGATAGAAACATTAATACCGTTGTTGCTATTCTTGCGGTATTAAAAGCTGGAGCTGCTTATGTCCCGCTCAATACGACTAATCCTTCGTCTCGTTTGGAGGGGATATTATTAGATGCTCAAGTTGATTTTATGATTTGTGAATCTAATACCGAACATACGATATTTGATGGTAAAAAATTCATTATTGATGCAGATGCTGAGTCACAAAAATTGGCAGAGTATAGTGGCCAAAACTTACAAGTTGATATTGAGAACAATGCATTAGCTTATGTAATTTATACATCTGGCTCTACCGGTAAGCCTAAAGGCGTGATGGTAACGCATAATAATGTCATGAGACTTATTGACTCAGCTTGTGAACTCTACTCTTTTTCAGATCAGGATGTATGGACTTTATTCCACTCTTATAGCTTTGACGTCTCAGTGTGGGAAATGTGGGGAGCCTTGTTTACAGGAGCTAAATTAATAGTGATGCCGCTTGAAATTGCTCGAGACTCCTTTGCAATGCGTAATTTAGTGCAACACTATGGGGTAACTGTACTTTCTCAAACGCCATCGGCTTTTTATCCTTTCATGGCTGTTGAAGGACTCGAAAGTTATCATCATGAACTCCGTTACGTGGTTTTTGGAGGAGAAAAATTAGAGCTACAGAAATTACAACCTTGGTTCGAAGCAAACTCAAACTCTCAAACCAAACTAGTAAACATGTATGGCATTACAGAAACTTGCGTCCACTCTACGTTTAAAGAAATTGGAGCGTCCGCATTAAAATCTACAGGTAACTTAATCGGCCAGCCTTTGGGTGATATAGGGATTTACATCTGTAATGACAGTATGCAAATACAGCCTTTTGGGGTGATCGGGGAGATGTACCTCACAGGGGATTGTGTCGCCAAAGGTTACTTAAATAATGAAACACTAACGAGTGAGCGATTCTTTAATCATCAGTTTCCTGGTCAACAAAGTTTACCAGTATACAAATCAGGAGATTTAGCGTATTTGCGACATGATGGCGAACTTTGTTATGTGTCTCGTGCAGACGATCAGGTCAAAGTGCGTGGCTTTAGAATAGAATTAGGAGAGATTGAAGGCTGTATTCAAGCGCTAGATGGTGTGAAAGAAGCCGCTGTTTTGTGCGTGACACATGATGAAAGCAAAAAGCTTGTTGGCTATGTTGTAGCAGATCAAGGGGTTGATTCTAAAGGTGTATTTACACATTTGAAAAGGCACCTACCGGATTATATGGTTCCTGCATCAATCATGATGCTCGATAATCTCCCACTTACTGCCAATGGTAAGTTAAATAAAAGAGCATTGCCTGAGCCTATTTATCATCATGGCAATGATGTTCAATCTGATACTGTACCTGTCACACCTTTGGAGCTTGAGTTACTGGATATTTGGGCCAGACTATTGAGCGTGCCGAAAGAGAATATTTCAAAAAATGATAGCTTTTTCTCTTTGGGTGGTGATTCAATCTTAGCTATTCAACTATCTTCTCAGGCTAAATTGGCTGGCTTATCACTTACACCAAATGATATTTTCAAGCACCCAACGATTGAAATGCAAGCCGTAGTAGGTGATAAGGAAAGTGAGGTCTTAATAGAATGTGAAACAGAATCTCGTAGTGCTCCACTCACTGCCATTCAAAAGTGGTTTTTCTCGTTGGATTTGGTTGACCATTCTCGTTGGACACAGTCACTAAGGCTAGAAGTGAAAGAAGGGATCTCAAAAGAGGTGTATCAAGCCGCATTTAAACAGCTGATACAAGCACATCGAATATTCAAAACTGGATTTTCAGGTGATGCTCAACACTACCTTGATGAGAATGCGCTTGCTTCTTTAGAATATAACACGGTAGGTTCTGCTCAGGAGGCCAGACTTCTTGAAGCTAAATTACAAGGTAGTCTGAATATTGAGACCGGTAATACTGTTGCTGCAAGTTATATTTGTTCACAAGACACTCCTGATTATATTTTTATTACTATTCATCATTTGATTGTCGATGCTGTTTCATGGCGGATCCTAATTGAAGACTTTTCCCATGCAATCTTAGAGCGTGTTAATAATGTCGTGTCGGAGCGAAAAAATACGACTTCTTATTTTCAGTGGGCTGCGGAATTACATGCTTACAGCGACGTAGACTCGGTTGCCAAAGAGATCCCATATTGGCAAGGTATTATTGATAAGCACTACACTGCTTTACCGTTTCGCTCCGAAATGCAAGCAACCTATGAAGAGCAGAAGAAAGTTACGGTTGAGTTAGGACAAAGAGAAACGCATACATTGCTCAAAAAAGCCAAGGATACTTTCAATACAGAGATGCAAGATATATTGCTGAGTGCGCTTGGAATTGCATTACACTCATGGTCCGGTGGCTCTGACTTTATGATTGACTTAGAAGGGCATGGCCGCGCTAGTCTCAATGAGCGTATTGATTTAAGCCGAACAATTGGCTGGTTTACAAGCATTTATCCATTCAGTCTACGTATCTCTGATCCCAGTGCTTTAGGGCAAACGGTAATTGAGACGAAGGAACGGTTAAGAAACGTGCCTGAAGCAGGATTTAATTACTCTGTGATCAACTATCTAGCTAATGACATACAACAAAATCATCGAGCCCCAATTTTGTTTAATTATCTTGGTCAGCTGGATTATTCACTGCAACAAAGTGATGCGTTTAATAAAATACAGCTTGTTGAGGAAGGCGATAGAAATCCTGCCGACAAGAGAGCATACCCAATAGAGGTGCTTTCAAAGGTACAAGATGGTCAGCTTTGTATTGAATTACTTTATGATGAGCTAACACTGAGTGAAACAACAGCTCGGCAGTTGGTAAACGATATTCACACTCAGCTACAGCAATTTAGTCGTGTTTGTCTAGATCAAGATACGTGTTTTTATACGCCGAGCGATTTCCCGTTGATTGAACTGCCGGAGCATAAATTTAATTCACTAATTCATGATTTAAAACTGAGCACTAATAAAAAAATTAGCAATATATTGCCGACTACTGAAACGCAAGAGTCTATTTTATTCCATTGCCTATCCTCTTTGAACAAGAGCTTATACTTTGAACAAGTTAAGTTTAACTTTACAAAGAAACTAAATGCGCAATATTGGGCAGAAGCTTGGGAACAGGTAATTGAGAGACATCAGATATTGAGGTCGGGTTTTGTCTATAAAAACTGTGCAAACCCACTGCTGGTTGTATATGAAGAGCAGCAATTCTCAATGACGGAGTATGACTTTAGTCACTTGGATGCGTCTACGAAAGTTACCTATCTTGCCAATGAATTAAATGCACAAAGGCAAAAAGGGTTCAATTTAGAAGATGCGCCATTGAGCCAATATCATTTATACAAAATGAGTGATTCATCATTTGTATTTGTCTGGAACTTCCACCATAGTATTCTTGATGGTTGGTCGATGGCCAACATTATCAAAGAAGTGCTTACTATATATGAGCAGCGTCTTGGTCGAGAGTTACAAGAGTTACCTGTTGCTGCAAAGCTAGAAGATTACGTTGAGTTTAAACTTACTAATACATCTAAAGAGAAAGAAACAGAGCGTTTTTGGTCTAATTACCTGAAAGGTATTTCTACGGCAACCACACTGCTCGCGGATAGGTACAATGACCCTAAATTAGATGAAACTCTTGAAGAAAAAGAAAACTTTTCTAAAGATTTCTCACCTTCTCAAAGTGAAAAAATACATCGCTTTTTGACGAAGGAAAAGTTAACACTTAATCACTTTATGCACACCCTGTACACTTTACTCATTGCCAGTCATAGCGGCAGTAAGGATATCATGTATGGCGAAACATACTCAGGCCGACCTGCTGAAGTTAAAGGGATTGAGCAGTTGGCGGGTCTATTTGTAAAGTCTCTGCCAGTTAGGCAACGATTAGAGGCAGGTGAGACAATAAACTCCCTGTTGCAGAAGCAAAAAAGTGAGCAAAGCAGTAAAAATGGTCATTTAGATATTGAGCAAGATAGGCTATATAAATTGACTAACTTTAGTAGCTCACAGTTATTTGAAATTCTGTTGAACGTTAATAATTATCCAATTGATAATAAAACACTTGAACAGTCTACGCTGATAGATCTTCAGGATATTGAACATCATGGTGAAAGTCCGACAGCATTAACACTGATAGTAATACCACGAGATAATATACAGCTTTATTTCTGTTACGACGTTCGTCGCTTTTCTCGAGTAGCGATTACAAACTTACTGGATGATATTCATTATCTTGCAGAGCTGATATGTGACCAGCCTGATACATCAGTGACAGAAGTCTTGCAAAATCTAGATGAGCGTAAACGGAATCTGCGCTCAGCAACAAGCCGAAAACGAGTCGTTAGAACAGGAACTTCTAGACGCGAACCTAGTAATATTTAGTAGAGAAATTGTATATGATTGAATTAAAAAGCAGCCCTAAAATGGCAAAAAGAACAATAACAAGAAGTCGTCAAGCTCCTATTTCTAGTTTAGATCTAGTGGCTTGTACTGAACTGTTTCAAGGTGACTCTTATGCACTGTTAATCACCCCCCAGGTTCCAGGCGTTAGCCTTAAAGATTGGACTCGTACGAACCAAAGCTTTATTGATCAAAAACTTTTGCAGCATGGTGCAATATTGTTTAGAGGCTTTGATGTTTATGGTGATAAGGAGTTTGTTGAATATGTTCGAGACTCACAGTATCAATTAATTGAATATGTAGAACGTTCTTCACCCAGAAAGACGATCGCGAATAATGTGTTTACTTCAACATTGTACCCAGATGATGAAACTATCGCGTTACACAATGAAAATACAGCGTCAATTTCATTCGCATTAAAAGTATGGTTCTTCTGTGAAGAAGAGCCGATCACTGGGGGAGCTACACCAATAGGTTGCAGCAAGCGTATATTGCAACATATAGACCCAGATGTATTAGATAAGTTTAGAAAAGTAGGCTGGACACTACATCGAAATTATGGAAAGTATTTGGCATATGATTGGAAAGATGCTTTCGCTGGACGTTCTAAAAGTGAAGTTGAAGAATACTGCCGTGTGAATCAAATTGACTTTCGATGGAAAGAAGACGACGGCCTCTTCACTAGCCAAACTCGCTCTGCCACGATTATTCACCCGCAGACTAATGAAGAATGTTGGTTCAATCACATTGCCTTCTGGCATCGTGCAAATTTGCCACCGTTTGTACTTGAAAGCATGTTAAGTCAAGTGGGTGAAGAAGGGTTACCATTTGATACCTTGTACGGTGACGGTACAAGGATCCCAGATGATGTAGCGAGACACTTGAAAGAAGCATATTTAAAAGAAAAGAAAATGTTTGATTGGCAAAAAGGGGATGTACTACTTATTGATAATGTGCTCTCTGTTCACGGAAGGGAGGCATTTACAGGCCCAAGAAAAGTACGTGTAGCCATGGCTGACCTTTATTCAAGACCTGAATTTTAATAATAATAATTAGGAGAAAATTATGTCTGATGGATTTCTGACTTCACCACAGCAGAGGGATCTTTTTCAAATACTTGAGCATGATCGCTCTGGTGCACAAATTGTAGTAGAGCTTAAAGGTAGTGTAGATATTGCTGCTTTAAAAGAATCTTTAAGCACTGTCGTGGAAAGGCATGAGATCTTTCAGACAGATTACACTGTTATTCCAGGGATGAAGTACCCACTGCAAGTGCTAGCGGGAGCAAACCTCGAATGGAGCGAGCATGAATTGAGTGAATCGTCGCTAACAGAGATTGCTAAAGTACAAAATGAAGAGTTCCAAAAAAGTGGTAATAGCAGCACAGTATATATCTCTTTAGTAAAAGAAGCCGAGAATAAGCATCATATCATTCTTTGCTGTCATGCCCTGGCTATGGACTACCAAGCCGTAATGACTATGCTAAAAGAGTGGTCCTATTGCTACGATGCTATACACGGATCAGGGTGTCCTGAACTGGAGGAGCCTCTACAGTATATCGACTATGCAGCATGGTTAGATGAGCTTCAAATGTCAGATGATGCTTTTGAAGGAAACAAGTTCTGGAGCAATTATTGCAAAGACTTTTCCCCACGTTTTAGCTTTGCGCTTGAAGAGCCAACAACAGAGCGTGCGTACACCCAACACAGTCAAGTTGTTAACTTACCTAGTGTGTATACAGAGCAGCTTAATGCGTATTGTTCACAACATGATTTGCGGGCTCAAGACGTGCTTTGCTCGATGTGGCTTTTAATTGTCTCACGCATGAGTGGGCAATCCAATCAAGCTGTCTCATTCAGGGTTGAAGGGAGAGATGATGAGCAGCTACAAAGTGTCATGGGTATAGTTCAAAAAGACATACCAATTTGTGTGGACATCACTGAGTTTAAATCATTTTTACCACTTGTTAAGCAACTTTCTAGGCAGTTAACTTCTATTCAAAGTTGGCAAGACTTTTATAAATGGCCTGAGTGTTGGAGAGAAGAAGCATCGGAATCGTTAGATATCGGTTTCGCTTTTTATAACAGCGCCTCTACACTTACTTGTTCCAACAGCGAGTTAAGTTGGACCCCTAAACATATCCAGCTGCTCCTTCTCTACACAAGCTAGCTTTGCATGCCGAAGTAAACATCGACAATAATATCGAGCTATGTTGGCGATTTGACAGTAATGCTTATACTGAACAAGTAATCCATCAAATAAACAATGCGTTTATTACCCAAATGCGTTATTTGTTATCAGCACAAGTTGATGGGTTGCACAATATACCGATATTCGAGTTAGAAGAAGCAGTGCTAGATAATACCAAAGTTAAAACATCGACAGGCAATACAGTAAACAAAGCGATCCACCAACTAGTTGCAGAGCAAATCAAACAATGCCCCGATAAAGTGGCACTAGAGCATGATTCGGACACGCTTAGCTATCAAGAATTGGGTAATTGGGCGAATGCTATTGCGCAAAAGTTAGATGACAATGGGGTAGAAAAAGGGGAAGTAGTTGCCGTTTTTGCACCGCGTTCATTTTTACTGATCGCTGCTATGTTAGGGATTTCAAGAGCAAATGCAGTCTATTTACCACTGGATACTGAGTACCCAGAAGAACGCATCAAATACATGATTGAAGATTCAAACGTCAGCAAGGTTATTTGTTTAGCAGATGATCAGCAACAGCTAGAGAAATACAACTTACAGCTGATTACGGTTAATAAACCCTGTGAATCAATAGCATACAATAAAAATCATGAATATTGTCAAGATGACGATGCCTATATGATTTATACATCTGGCTCGACAGGGAACCCAAAAGGGACTTTAATACCACATCAGTCAGTGATAGCACATACATTATCCATGATTGAGTACTATCAAATGAGCGGAGCTGATCGTTCGCTCTTATTTGCACCAGCAAACTTTGATCCATCTATTGAACAAATCTATGTTGCGTTGGCGAGTGGAGCGACACTATGTATTAGAGGACCCGTTGTTTGGAGTCCTGCTGAGTTAGCTGAAAAGATTGCACAGTATCAGTTGAGCGTGGTTAATATACCTACAGCATATTGGAATCATGTGGTTGATGATTGGCAAAACTTACCATCACTTGAAAAGGTAAGTAGCTTAAGGCTCATGATCGTCGGTGGAGATCGGATGGTAGCTGACAAAGCGAATAGTTGGAACGAGCTATTTGAAAACACTGTCAGATTAATAAATGCTTATGGCCCAACGGAAGCAACGGTAACGGCACTGGCGCATGAAGTTGGTCGCGACCAAAGTAACGCAATCTCAATCGGGCAGCCATTACAGGGAAGGGAGGCTTATATCTTAGATGAAAAAATGAACCCTTTGCCCCCAGGCTTTGTTGGCGAGCTATATTTAGGTGGGATGAGCCTTGCTAAAGGCTATATAAACCGTGATGAAGAAACACGTGCTAAGTTTGTAACCTGTGAAATTGGCTCACAACGGAAGCGATTGTATCGTACAGGTGACAGAGGGTATTACGACATAGATGGTTTATTCTACTTCACAGGCCGAAACGATGCGCAGTTGAAAGTTCAGGGCTATCGCGTTGAGCTTGGTGAGATTGAATCGCAGGTACATGCTATTGCAGGAGTTACAGAGGCGGTTGTTATAGGACACCCATCGAACGGTGATGCAGATAGTGTTGAGCTTATGGCATTCTTCACGGCTGAAGCTGCCACAATAGATGTAGAGCAGCTGAAGAACACGCTAAAAAGCAAAATGCCGGACTATATGATACCCAATGCACTATTTCAGGTTGAAAGCTTTCCGATGACACCGAGTGGAAAAATGGATAGAAAAGCTTTGGTAAGCGAAATAGATAAGTATCAAAAGGAAGAAAGTCGACCCTACCTTGCGCCAACAACAGAAACAGAAGCTGTATTAGCTAAGGTATGGGAGAGTGTCTTTTCACAAGACAAGGTGAGTATCAATAGTAGCTTTTTTGGGCTATATGGAAACTCTCTCAAAGCAATGAGGATGATTGCAAACATTCGTGACGCATTGGAAGTTAAGCTGACAATTAAAGAAATATATGATTCAGAAAGCTTAGCGTCGATGGCCGCACTTATTGATGAGAAAAAAGGTAAAGCGACGAGTAAACAAACTCAGTTGCCTGAGATTAAGCCGCTCAGCGGCACAGAGGATATTCCTTTATCTTATGGTCAAGAGCGAATGTACTTCCTTGATAAAATTGGTGAAAGTACAAAGTACCATATGACAGGCTTTGTTAAGATTAGTGGCCAGATTGATACTAAGGCTTTGGAAAAAGCCATTGCTTACACAATAGCGAGACACGATTCGCTGCGAACTAAGTTTAGTGAGTTAGGCGAGCGACTTTGCCAAATTGTGGAGCCACATATTCAGCTTCCATTACAACAGCTAGATATGTCTACAGAGGCTGATATTACTGATCTATCAAGCTATAGAGCGACATTAGAAAGCTGGGTTGAAAAACCATTTAACCTTGGTGAGTTGCCCTTGATCCGTGCATTACTTGTTCGTTTTGCAGAAGATAAATGGGTATTAGGACTATGTATGCACCATATTGTGGCAGATGGGTTATCTCTGAATATTATTCTTGATGATATCACGTCTAGCTATAGAGATTTTGTACAACAAAAAGATGTGGAGGTCGTGCATCCTGCCATTCAATATACTGACTATGCGAAGTGGCAGCGCGACTTTATCAACGAGAAGACATTAGCTAATGAAGTGAAGTTTTGGAATAAGGAATTAAGTGGCTATCAAAACTTAGAAATGCTAACAGATCACCCAAGACCTAAAGTACTGTCAGGTAAAGGGGAGCGAGTACTTTTCAATCTAGACAAAGGACAATTTGATTCCTTAAAATCTCTATGTGATAGCCGTCAATTAACCGTATTTAGTATGTTAATCAGTGCGGTTCATCTCCTTTTACAACGATATTCAAATCAAACGGATTTTTGTCTGGGTATCCCGGTTGCAAATCGAGAGCAATCTCAAATCCAAGATACTGTTGGACTATTTTTAAATACAGTCGCATTTAATTTAAAAGGTATTTCTCAAGACAGTTCGGTTGGCCGTTTTCTTGAAACAACACAGGAGAAGATGCTAGAGGTACAGTCCAACCAAGCTCTGCCTTTTGAAAAGGTTGTAGAGCTCGTTGAGCCTGACAGAGACCTTAGCAGAAACCCCCTATTCCAAGTATTAGTTAACTATCTTGACCTAAATAATAATATTGACTTTGCAGGGTGTGATGCCGAGCTGATAGAGCCATTACAAATATCGGCCAAATTTGATTTAACTTTTGACTTTGCCAATACGGATGCTGGTGGGCTTGAACTACAAATCGAGTATTCTCAGGACTTATATAACAGAAGTACAATTGACAAAATTGGTGAGCAACTACTATACCTATTAGAATCGCTACAAGCGCAGTGGCTAAGTCCAATAAAGGATATTTCATATCTAAGTGAAGCGGATAAAAACGCTATCTTAAGTCACAGTAGAGGTAAGAAAAGCGATTTAGCTGCTACATCTGTGAAAGACTTATTTGCTCAGCAAGTTCAGGTATCTGGCCATAAAACGGCGATCAAATGCGAAGGGATGGAATTTAGCTATGAAACCCTAGATGCTCGAAGCAACCAAGTGGCAAATATGCTGCTCCAGTCTTCTCAGTTTGTACAAGGAGACTTTGTCGGTATTTTGATGGAGCGCTCTGAGAATATATTGATCACCATGTTAGGGATCATCAAAGCGGGAGGTGCGTTTGTTCCTTTAGATCCTACCTATCCAGCTGAGCGATTGGGATATATCGTTGAAAATAGCGACATGCGTTTAGTGATTTGTAGTGACACGCTAAGTGTTCAGGCAAGCCAGTATGGAGATGAGGTCACAGTATGCCGTATAAGCGAAACTGAGCATCTCAGTAGAGCTGTTGCCAGTAAAAAGTTAGAGCAAGAGCAACTGGCATACGCAATTTACACATCGGGTAGTACAGGAAAGCCTAAAGGGGTTCAAATATCACATGGAAGCTTTGTAAACTTCTTGATGAGTATGCAAGTAGAGCCTGGGTTTAACCGTGACGACTCCATTCTTGCCATTACACCATACAGCTTTGATATAGCGCTACTTGAGCTCTTTTTGCCTATTGTATCAGGTGGAACTTGTGTGATTGGCTCAAGCGCTCAGTTAGCTAATATTGAGTCATTGGCGAACACCATCTCTGATGTCAAACCCAGCGTATTACAAATGACGCCTTCAACTTGGAGTGCATTGCTCAATTTCGGTATTGACCTCCCTAGCAGCATTCGTGCGCTCTGTGGTGGTGAAAGCATGCCAACACAACTGAAGCGTCGGTTGTTAGATGTGACGAGTGATGCCTGGAATATGTACGGCCCAACAGAAACGACTATTTGGTCATCTTGCACTAAAGTTAGTCGTGACGAGTCTGTTGCGTTAGGCCAGCCTATCTTGAATACAGACTTGTATATTCTTGATGAGAACCTTTCATTAAGCCCACAAGGCGCGCAGGGAGAAATTTATATTGGTGGTGCCGGCCTCTCAACTGGTTATATTGCTCGTGATGATTTAAATAGCCAGAGCTTTATAGACTCACCTTGGGGTCGATTATTCAAAACAGGAGACATGGGCCGTTGGGTCGGTGAACGAGATAACTTAAGTGTGCAGTATCTTGGTCGAAAGGATACTCAAGTTAAAGTTCGTGGATTTAGGATTGAGCTGAGCGAAATTGAATCAATCCTTGAGCAACAGGCTGATGTCTCTGCAGCAGTCGCTATGATTAGTGGCAAAGGAGATATGACCACATTAGAAGCGTTTGTGCAGGTAATTGATGGCGGAAGTGTTGATACGCAAAGTTTGCTAACAATATTAAAGCAGCAGCTACCGCATTACATGGTACCTAATTATATTCAGCTACTTGAGCAACTTCCGAAAACACCAAGTGGTAAAGTGGATAGAAAGGCGTTAGCTAATCAGTTTACTGTCGCAAACGAGGTGCAAACATACGAGCTACCAAAGTCTAAAACAGAGCAAGAGCTATCGGTAATGTGGTGTGACGTTCTTGGTGTCTCACACGTGAGCAAAACAGACGGGTTTTTCAAACTAAAAGGCCACTCATTAAAATTGGCCAGTCTGTATAAACGGATCAAGGCCCACTTTGATGTAACCTTTTCACTGCGAGATCTGTTTGAAGCAGATTCATTAGAGCAGATGGCAAGCTTGATCGATAGGCATACATCAGGTGGGAATAAACAAGAGGCAATAATCCGTAATACATCAGCAACAGAGGGGCCGCTTTCTTTTGCTCAGCAAGGCTTATGGCTAGCAGATCAAATAGATAACCATCACACTAGGTATAATAATGTTGCAGCTATTGCCTTAACTGGCTCGCTCAATACTGCGAAGCTTGAGCAAGCAATCAATTGTGTGGTGGAAAAACATGCGGTACTGCGCACTGCGATTATGATGGATGTAGAAAAAGGCATCCCTCATCAAAAACTGGCTGCAATTGGAACTGTTGCATTACCAATTGAGCCGCTGCACCACCTACCGGAGTTTGAACAGCCGGATGCCATCAATAAAGTAGTTACCGAAGAGGAAGCTTACCAGTTTAACTTATCTGCTGCACCTTTATGGCGGGCTCGTTTATTACAGCTCTCACCAGAGAAGTTTATTTTGGTGCTTAACTTCCATCACATTATTACTGATGGTTGGACAACGCGTCTGTTCATCAGTGAGTTGTGTCGCTTCTATGAGCAAGGACATAATGAGCAATCTACTACAGATACCTGCGATTCTGTAAGCTATATTGACTACGCCGTTTGGCAAAGAGATACGCGTAAAGATGAGCTCCAACAGCTACGCTTTTGGCAACAGTATTTGGCAGATATGCCAAACACGATGCTAGCACTGAGTGATAAGTCTGTACCGCAAGCCGGTGACGTGATTACAGGCTCCCAACAGTATGAGTTAGGCGCTGATTTGACGTCACAGCTAAGACGATTTAATGATCAGACACACTTTTCACCATTTATGGTGCTTCAAACCGCATTCAATCTTGCGCTTGCAGCATTAACTGGAGAAAAAGATATTGTTATCGGGACAGATGTGGCAAATCGTGAGCATTATCAACTTGAGAATACAATGGGTTTCTTTGTAAATCAGGTGGCATTGAGAAATGCTGTAGATCATGACAGCAAGGTCTCAGAATTTCTTGATCAGGTTAAATCTAACACCTTAGATGTGTTGAGTAATCAAGAGGTGCCATTTGAAAAAGTTGTCAATCATCTAAGAGGAACGCAAGCAAATAGAAAGTCACCGATTTTTCAGATCAAGCTATTTTTAGATCAAGCGCCAGACACCGAAATTGCATTAGAAAACGTGTATTGTGAAGTTTTAGATATCGGTGAGCCCAAAGCTCGTCTTGATTTAACACTAGGTCTATTAGAGTATTCAGATACGATAAAAGGTAAGCTTGTCTATAATGCGAATGTGATAAGCGAAAAGCGAGTTGATGAACTATTGGCAAGCTTTGAAGCTGCATTAAGACAGATTGCGGCAGGCGCAGATACAGTAAAAGTAGGTGAGTTAATTAATTCTCTGCAACAAAATCTTGCGACACAACGGCAGAATCAAGAAAATGCACTACTAGAAAAACAGTCAACACTTAAGATAACAGGGCGCCGCAGGGGGGCGGATAATAACGGTTCTGCGATTGTATTAACGCCCCCAAGCAACATCAGTGAGCCAATGTCTATCAGTGCTTCACAGCCTGGTGTGAACTTAAGGAATTGGATAAATAGCAATAAAGCTATTGTAGATTCTTATTATTCACGGTATGGTGCTATTCTATTTAGAAATTTCAATGTTGGATCAGTAGAAAACTTCTCCAGCATAGCTAATCTGCTAATCAGTGATTTAGTTGAAGATAATGGCGAGCACAATCCAGTTGATGGTCACGCGACTGTACAGACTCCAGTTCAGTACTCGAGCGAACATCATTTGTTGTGGCACAATGAAAATACATTTAATAGCACATGGCCTTCTCGAATTATGTTTGGGTGCCAAGTCGCCGCCCTTGAGGGGGGAGAAACGCCACTGGTAGACACGAATGCGGTTTATCAAGCTTTACCTGTTGAGGTTGTTGAAAAGTTTAAACAGCATGGTGTGATGTATGTTCGAAATTATTCTCGTACTGATGATGTAGGCTTAGGTTGGGAGAGCGTATTCTGTACAACCGATAAAGCAATTGTTGAAAGAAAATGTAAAGAGCAAAACATCCGCTTTGAATGGCTAGAGAAAGACAAGCTGCGGACTTATGCGGTAAGACCTGCTTTTGTAACAGACCAAGAAAATAAATGTTATTGGGTAGCTCAAATCCAGCATTGGCACTTTTCTTGTTTGGATGACAATACTAGGCAATCAATAGCGACTGTTTACAGCGAAAGTGAATATCCTCGTAACTGCTATTTTGGTAATGGGGACAAAATAGAAGATGGGTTTGTATCAGATTTATTAGCGCTATATAAAAAGCTTGAATCGTCATTTGCTTGGCAGGACGGCGATGCTTTATTAGTCGATAATGTCATGATGGCTCATGGGCGAAACCCGTATAAAGGTGACAGAAAGCTTCTTGTATCAATGGGCAACCTAATCACATTTGAAAGCTAAGGGTAATATTTTGAACGAAAATTGTTATGCAATGACAATTCAGCAACGCAACCTCTGGGCTCAACGCCCGGAGGTTGTAACTGAAAAGTATAATTCAGTGTCAATAATCATCAATGGTATTATTGATAGACAGCGGCTTAGAGACAGCTTACATGAGGTGATTAATGAACATGAATCACTGCGTATGGAGCTGGTACATGATGAGCTGTATCATCAGCCAAGACAGAGTGTCGTATCACCTAAATTAATATGGCAGGAGACGCCAGAAGGTGATGATAATCAAATGCCTACAAGTGGAAGCTACGGCGTTCATGCGACACTAACAGCACTCGCGATTGATAAACATCAGCTAGCTATCCGTGTGCCAGTATTGTTTACAGATAGCCAGAGTTTACAGAATATCTTTAAGCAATTAGTTTCTCGGTACAGTGGTAAAGCTCCCTCATTGGCTTCAACAGAATATATTGATTATGGACTTTGGCAGCAAGAAATGATTGAACAAGACAATCAAGCTACCGAATTTTGGTCATATCATGAAAATGAAGTCGAGGATATTCAAGCACCTTCTGAGCGTGGTAATTATGAAGTTGGATTACCTGATTCAGTCGAAAGTAATATTGTTCTAGCGCAGTGGGCTGGTGTATTGGCTCAGTACTCGGGGAACAACCCATTATCTATCAATGTGGTACTAGACGGTCGTGTGAACCCAGAGCTTCGAGATGCAGTGGGCTTGTATGCGCGAGCGCTACCTCTACAGCTAACCATAGGTGAAACTGAATCTGTAAAAGATGTTGCGTTGCAACTCGCCGATAAGCTCAAGGCGAACAGCGCGTATCAATTATATGCACCTGAAGCGATCAGTAGTTCTATGGCATTTGCTTTTCAAGAGATACAAATTCACAATGTGCAGGCTTCTGAAGGGGCTGAGTTCGTTATTGTAGATCTAGACTGTTGCCATACTTATCAAGGCATTGTGCTAAAGTTGCTTTGTTTTGAAAATGGCAAAAGAGTGGCCAAGTTTGATTATGCAGAAGATCAATACACGACAGAACAGATTGAAGACTTAGCTAATATGCTCTTATGTGCGTTGTCTCATCAAGATGACGATAAGGCACTGTTGGCGACTCAGCTTTTAGATGCTGAAAAAGAGCAAAGCTTACTGTCACAGCTTAATCCTACACCATCTACCACACCTAACTTGACGAGTCTGTTTTCTGACTCTTTTGCTGCATATGCAAAAGATATCGCTGTAACAAATGGTGAGGTTAGTTATGATTATGCCACGCTAGGCTCCGATGTGGGTAAATGTATAGCCTTTCTAACATCCCATGGCTACGGACGTGGCGACACGATAGGTGTGATGTTGCCTCGAAGCTATGAGTTACTAGTACTTCTCCTTGCATCTATATATTCAGGAGTTAGCTATTGCGCCATTGACCCTAAAACAAAGGGTAAACGTCTAGAGCGTTTGCTGACAGGTCTCAAATGCACGTTTGTGAAGCACTCCTGTGTAGAGGTGCTAGATAGTGTATGTCACGACACGAAGGTCTTTGATATTGATTCGGCATGGCAAAGTATTAGTGAATGTTCTGAGGTCTTGCTGCAAGATATCACTGACAACACTGATATCGCATATCGACTTTATACTTCTGGTTCTACAGGTGAACCAAAAGGGGTCGAAGTAACTCGTCAAGGGCTCGCAAATTATTTATCTTACGCAGCTAAGCATTACTTATCTCATCAAGGTAACAGCTTAGTTCATACCGCCATAAGCTTCGACCTGACTGTAACCTCGCTGTTTTCTCCTTTACTTGTTGGTGGCAGCGTTCAGCTGGTTGAGGGCGATGAGACTGATGATTTTAAACGTGCGCTGGTTGATATCAAAAATATCAACTTACTTAAAATTACCCCATCACACCTGAAGCTAGTAAACAGCTGGCTCGCCTCAGGGGAGTTGGAAAGCCTTTGTATAACCCATTTGGTTGTTGGTGGCGAATCCTTACAGCATGAAGATTTGGCTCCTTTGTTCCAACACAATCCAGATATCAAGGTGTTCAATGAATATGGCCCCACAGAAGCAACTGTAGGTTGTTGTGTAGCTAGATTAGAGCGTGGTGGTAAGGGCAACGCTGCAATTGGTCTGCCAATCGACAATATGCAAATGTATGTGCTAGATAGCGCCCTGCGAGTTGCACCGTATGGTATTGCTGGTGAAGTTTATATTGGTGGTACAGGACTTGCTGCCGGCTACTTTGAAAAAGAACAACTCACGCGTGAGCGCTTTTTGACAGTGCGTATAGCTGGCGAGGATAAACGACTATATAAGTCGGGTGACGTTGCTAAGTTAAATCGCACGAAACAAGGTGCAGAGTTAGTATTTCTAGGACGTAATGATCGACAAATTAAGATTAATGGCTATAGAATTGAGCTAGATGAGATTGAGCGCGTTATTAGTCAAGTTAGCGGTAAGAATACCTTGGTTACTACTCGAGAAAATCAACTATCCAAATTGTCGATTTGTGCTTTTCTAGAGACTCCAGAGCAGGATCTAGAGGAAACGCTACCGTATCAATTAGAGGAATTTCTTCCACACTATATGATACCCGACAAAGTGATAACCTTAGATGCGTTCTCGCTTAACACCAACGGTAAAGTCGATATTCAAAAGCTGTTGGCTCATGCAGATTCAAAGCTTAGTAACGTTGCGTATGTAGAACCTAATACGCCCCTTGAAGCGCAGTTGGTGAGTATTTGGCAAGAGAGCTTAAAGGTTGAGCGAATAGGGATAAACGATAACTTTTTTTCCTTGGGTGGAGATTCTATTCGAGTAGTACAGATTGTTGGAGGTGCCAAAAAGCAACAATTGGAAATTTCTTCTGAAGATGTTTTTCAAGCGCCTACTATTGCAAAACTGGCCAACTTGATTGAAACGCGACAGAAACGTCAGGCTGCTGATGAAGCACAGCTAACAGAGCAGTTGCTAGCGGAAATAGAAATGCTTTCAGAAGAAGAAGTGGAGAGGCTTTTGGCTGAAGGCTAAAAGGTTTGGTAATCGGACAGGCAGAATAAGTATAACAATTATGAATAATCTTTCGAACAACAAAAAAAAAATTACTAGCACTACTAAAGCAAAAAAAACTAAAAGAAAATGCCCAACATAACGTAGAACCGGTAGCTCCTTTTAGCTTAATTAGTGACCATGATAAGAGCTTGCTTGCCGATGATGTTGTAGACGCTTATCCGATCAGTGTCTTACAAATGGGCATGCTTCACCACATGGATATGAGTAATGGTGAAGAAAGTCCTGCTGATTACCATAACCTGACTACCTTTAGAGGGCGCATAAAAGGCGCCTTTGATAAAACGCTTTTTCAAGAAAGTATCAATATCATCGTAAAGGAGCACGATAACCTTAGAACTACTTTTGACTTAACGAACTTTAGTATCCCGCTTCAATTAGTGCATCGTGAAGCCTCTTTGGAGATGGGGTATGACGACCTTAGAGGTTTGTCTGAAGCAGAGCAAGAAGCTGAAATTAGTAGATATATCGAACTCGAAAATAAAAATATGTTTGATATTACTCAGGCTCCACTGATGCGTTTTCATGTACATCAAATAGAAGATGATGTGATCAGTCTATCCTTTACGGAGCCTCATTCTGTATCCGACGGTTGGAGTACACACTTAACCGTCATGGATATTTTTGATATTTATTTCGCGCTGCAAAGAGGGCAGACCTTCTCTTTGCCAGAACCGGCGCTGAAATATAGTGATTTTATTCACGAAGAATTGAAAATATTGAAATCTCAAGAAGCCATTGATTTTTGGGATGCAAAGCTTAAAGAGTGCGTTAATACAGAGCTACCTTTCTTAGAAAAAGAAGTCGCGACACAAGAAGTAGACATATATAGCCATAAATACCCATTTAAATTACCCCGTGACATCGTTAAGCAACTGCATGAAGTGGTAAAAAAAACAGGGGTGCCATTCAAAGGAATTCTGCTGGCTATTCACTTTAAGTTTTTAAGTATTGTCACCGGTCAGAGCAATGTGACAACTGGTTTAGCATTTAATGGTCGGCTAGAAGCGGAAAATAGTGAGCAAATGCGCGGAATGTTCCTCAACACTTTGCCGGTAAGCATGGATCTGTCCGCGGGGAGTTGGCGCGATCTTATTCTTGCTTCGCATCAGTCTGAGCTAGAGCTAGTACCATTTCGTCGATACCCATTTGGTGCGATCCAGAAAAAGTACGGAACTCAGCCTGTTTTTCATACTCATTTAGGGTTTCTTCACTTTCACTCGATGGCAGATAAAGTCGCCGAGGGGAATGTAGAAAAAATAAGCAATGTCGACTTGTCAAAGACCAACTTTGATTTATCTACTGTGTTCTGTATGGATCCGAGCGATAAGTACAACATAGAATTTCTTGGTGAGGTAAACCTTAATAAAGTATCTAAGTCGCAATTTGTAAGTTATATGGAAGTTTACGTTCGACTGATGAAGGACTTAGTTGAGAACCTAGATAACCCCCATGCAAGTAGCTGTTTTTTGAGCAATGATGAAAAAGAAAAGCAGTTAGTATTGTGGAATCAACATGAACAGGAGTATGACCGTACTTTACATATTCACACTATGGTTGAGCGCTGTGCTGAGCTTTACCATGATAAAATTGCTGCAAAATATGACGATGAGTCTATTACTTATGGGGAACTAAATACAAGAGCTAACCAGCTGGCATATTGTCTCGTGGAGTTGGGACTAAAAAATAACGAATTAGTCGGTATCTGCTTAGAACGCTCCGTTGAGTCTTTAATCGCAATGACCGCGATCCTAAAAGCGGGAGGGGCGTATTTACCGTTAGATCCTGACTATCCCCAAGAACGCTTGGAATATATGTTTGAAGACACACAGTTAAATCTTGTTATTAGCACCAAAACGTTGCAATCAAAATTACCAGCTAATTCACATACCATGATTTGCTTAGACTCTTTTGGAGAAGAAAAGTGGGATCTTCAACATTTATCTACGCTACCGAGCAGTAACCTACATCACTCAGAGTTACTTCCTAGCGAACAGCAGCTTGCTTATGTTATCTATACCTCAGGCTCCACGGGTAAACCTAAAGGTGTGGCAGTAACACATAATAATGTCGTTAGCCTTGTCGAGGACAATAAAAATATCGAAGTATTACCATCAGATGTTATGGCTCAGGCATCCAACGCCGCTTTTGATGCCGCGACCTATGAATTTTGGGGAGCATTGACTAAAGGCGCGATGATATGTGGGGTAAACAAAACGACTCTACTTTCTCCTGAACTTTTAAAAGCGCAAATTGAACAAGATAAGATTACAGTCATGTTTGTTACTACGGCGTTGTTTAATCGTATTGCCGACGAGCAACCGGACACTTTCCAAACGCTGAGAAAAGTTTTATTTGGGGGAGAGGCACACTCTCTAAAAGCGATTGGAAACATTCTATTGGGTAAATCACCACAGCAATTAGTACATGTTTACGGGCCAACAGAAACAACGACATTTGCGACAGCGTTTAAGTTTGACTGTAATGAGTTTCGCCGCTACGCGAGTGCGCCAATCGGTAAGCCATTGAGCAATCATAAATGTTATGTACTGAACCCACAGTTAGAACCAGTACCCGTTGGTAGTGTTGGTGAGCTATATATCGGTGGAGATGGCGTTGCGTGTGGATACTGGCAACGTGAAGCCTTAACGGATGAGCGCTTCATTCCTAACCCTTTTAATCACAGTGGTGCAGCAACGCTCTATAAAACAGGGGATACGGTACGTTACCTAAGTGATGGTAACATTGAATTTGTTGGTCGTGTTGATAACCAAGTAAAGATCCGAGGCTTCCGCATAGAGCTAGATGAGCTCAGTACAACACTACAGTCTTGTCCTATATTAAAAGACAGTACTGTCATCGTCAGAGAAGATGAACCTGGTGACAAAAAGTTAGTGGGCTATATTGTTTATCGTGATGACAGTGAAAGTAATTTAGACGAAGTAATCAAATATTTAAAATCCAAACTGCCTAGCTATATGGTACCAACACTGTTTGAGGAGCTTGAAAGTATCCCATTAACAGTAAACGGAAAAGTAGATAAAAAATCGTTGCCGAAGCCAACACTTACAGGACAGAATCAGAGCCACTTTGAAGCACCACGTAACACCAATGAAAAGATACTCTGCGAAATTTGGCAAGAAATTTTGGGTCTTGAGAAAGTGGGGATCCATGATAATTTCTTTACTTGTGGCGGTGACTCAATTATTTCAATTCAACTGGTATCTAAAGCAAATCGACAAGGTATTAGCATTAATACAAGGGATATATTTGAAGCACAAACAATCGCTGAACTTGCGAAGAAGTGTGCTGAAAATGATACGGTATCCGCTAGCAAGGTGAGTAGTGGTAAACTGACACTTCACCCAATCCAAGCTAATTTCTTCTCAACACAACATACAGATCACAATCACTTCCATCAATCCGCATGTTTGAGTGTACCAACAGATTTTGATATTAAGTTTTTGGATGAATTTGTTTCAGCTTTATACCAACGACATGACGTGTTGAGGCTAACTTTTGCAAAGCAAGATGAGAAGTGGCAGGGTAAGTTTGCACACATGGATACTGACAAATTAAGTCAGGTAGTTAAGCAGGTAAACTTAGACACTCGTGATGGTGAGTTAGCAACGCGTTATGAAGAGATAGGCTTTGAGTTTAAATCATCATTTGATATTTCATCGGGGCCGCTCCTTAATATCGTGTATATTGATAGCCAAGAGCCTGAAAACAGACGCTTATTAATTATTATCCATCACCTTATTGTGGATGGTGTCAGCTGGCGGATCTTATTAGAGGATTTGAATTCGGCTTATCAACAGTATTTGGCTGATGGCAGTGTGTCTCTTAC
This sequence comes from Pseudoalteromonas sp. PS5, assembly GCF_004103255.1. Lineage (NCBI taxonomy): Bacteria > Pseudomonadati > Pseudomonadota > Gammaproteobacteria > Alteromonadales > Pseudoalteromonadaceae > Pseudoalteromonas > Pseudoalteromonas sp. PS5. Next base: position 20,401 of record NZ_RCSQ01000098.1, on the reverse strand, counting down.
AGCTAGTGGCACTTCTTACAAAGATTATGCGGCGATGTTAAGCAATCAAGATAGCCAGCAGCGCTTTGAATCAGAAAAGCAATACTGGCTACATCAATTGCAAAATGGCGATCTAGTACTTCCATATCAAGATACTGATTCCAGCGATACTTATGCAGATGCTGCAAATCAAGAGGTTGTTGTAGATGCTAAAACAACACAGTCATTATTAGGTCAGAGCAATGCACCATTTAAAACCAAAGTGAACGAGTTGCTCCTAAGTGCGCTTGCACTTGCGTTTAACCGCTGGTGTGGTTCTACTGCGATCAATGTCACACTTGAAGGTCATGGGCGAGAAGAGTTTCATGAAAACGTGAGTTTGTCTCAAACAATGGGCTGGTTCACGAGTATGTATCCTGTCCTGCTTAGTCACCAAGATTGTAAAGCCAGTGGTGGACTTGGAAATCTTATTTGCTCAGTTAAAGAGCAGCTAAGAAAAGTACCAAATAATGGAATAGGTTTTGGTGCGCTTAGCTATATATTTGACGATCAAGATATTAAGCGTGCGTGTGAGCAACATGAAAATAGCATCTTATTTAACTACCTAGGACAATTTGATCAACAAGCTGGTGAGCAAGCACTATTCAAAGGCGCAGGAGATTTTACCGGCGCAGATATTAGTGCCCAACATACTCGCAGTCATTTATTGGATATAAATGGCATGGTGTTTAATGGCGAGTTGAAGTTCCAAGTAAACTATCATGCAGAAAAGTTCGATAATGCAGACATTAAGAAATTTTGTTCATTTTTCGAATCTGCACTGATGGAAGTATCGGCGTATTGTGAACAGCCTAATGTAGAAAGACTAACACCTGCGGATTTCCCTTTATGTCAATTGAGTCAAGGTGAATTAGATACTCTACAGTCTCGTTATACCAATATCGCAGAGTTATATCCTGTAACTAGTATGCAAGCGGGATTGATTTATCATGGACTGTTAAATACTGAGAAAGATTCTTATATCAATCAGCTAAACATTGAGTTTAAAGGCAAGTTTGAGATAGAACTGTTTAAAAAAGCGTGGTTAGCCGTTATCCAGCGGCACAATATCTTAAGAACGGCGTTTGTTGGGTTAGATCGTGAAACACCATTGCAGCTTGTATCTGAGTCAATTCAAATGGATTGGACACACCTAGATTGGAGTGCCAAAAGTGCAACTGAGGTAGAACATGAATTCGCTGACTTGTTGCAAGAAGACAAACAGCAAGGGTTTGACTTTTCAGTTCCTGGACTCATGCGCTTTTTCACTATTAAGGTTAATGCAACTTGCTATAAGTTCGCATGGACTCATCATCACACACTGATTGATGGTTGGTCACAACCAATTTTATTTGGTGAAGTCTTTAGTGCCTATCAGGCTTTTGCAGCTAATCAACTACCTGAGTTTGTTGGTGAAGCTAACTATAAAGAGTACATAAAGTGGTGTGTTGAGCAACCACTGGATGAAGCGAAGCAGTTTTGGTCTGAACATCTCAAAACACTAGAATCACCAACGCAACTGGGCATTGAGAAGAGAGAGGGTGATGATACCTCCGTAGCCATTGCTGAGCAGAGAAAGTCGTTAACCACAGATCTTACAAGCCAATTAAAGAAGGTTGCGGGCGAGGCACAAGTTACATTGAACACTTTAGTTCAAGCTGCTTGGGGTTATTTACTGCATCGCTATAGTGGTAACGATGAAGTTATATTTGGTGAAACGGTTTCTGGGCGCAATGTTGAAGTCGATAACGTGGATAAAATGGTTGGTTTATTTATCAAGACGTTACCTTCAGTTGTGTCGTTCACAAATGACACTCGTGTCGATCAGTGGTTGAAAGGGCTGCATGAGAATCAGAACAAACGAGATAAATTCAGTTACCTATCACTCACGCAAATTAAAGAATGTAGCCAATTTGATCCGATTGCACCGTTGTTTGATGTTGCAATGGTATTCGAAAACTATCCTATCGCGGATGCTCCTGAGCTTGGTCAGCAAGAGAGTGAGTTTGAAATCTCAGACTTTAATGCAAAAGCACATGCACACTTTGGTATGAGTTTGATAGTCGCACCAGGCGAGGCTTTGACATTTGAATTAAATTATTCAGAGCAAAAATATGAAGCTCATTATGTTCAGACGTTACTGGATCATCTTGAAACCGTTTTAGCAGGCATTGTAAATAACTTAACAGCCAACGTCAGTGAGCTACCATTACTGACCGCAACTGAGCTGGATGCCATGGTAATATCATCGGATAATGCCGCTGAAACTGTACCAGGTATGACAGTACACAGCTGGTTTGAACAACAAGTTGCACAGTACCCAACTCGTCCGGCTCTGCAGTTGCATGATGAGGTCATGAGCTATCAAGCTTTAAATATCGCGGCAAATCGATTTGCCGGGTATCTGCAAGCCCAGGGCGTTAATGCACAGAGTAAAGTCATTATTCACTGTGAACGTTCGTTTGAAATGATCGTTGCGGTTTTAGCCGTTTTAAAAGCGGGAGCATCTTATGTTCCTCTTGATGTATCTTACCCTGTTGAGCGCAAAGATTATGTGATTAATGACTCTGGAGCTGCAGTTATTATTACACACTCAGCGCTAGAGGAGACGTTACCGACTCATTCTTGTGATGTCGTTAGTGTCGATAATTTATCTGAATTAACTGCGGCCTATTCCGAGTGTAATACCGTCAGTGAACACACTGGTGCGAAGCCAAATGACCTTGCATATGTTATTTATACATCTGGCTCGACTGGCAATCCAAAAGGTGTGTTGATTGAGCATGCGTCAATGTTAAATTTAGCTCGCCAACAGACTGGTTTGTTTGCAGTTGATCAGCAAAGCAGAGTGTTGCAGTTTGCATCGCTGAGCTTTGACGCCGCGGCATGGGAACTACTCATGGCATTATGCAATGGTGCTTGCTTGTGCTTGATTGACGCTCACACATTGATGAATCCAGATCTAATGGCTCAATACCTTTCTGACCAAGAGATCACACATGCTACGCTGCCTCCGGCGCTGCTAGTAAACTTAGCCTCAGAGCAATTTAGTCAATTAGAAACTTTGATTGTGGCAGGTGAAGCCATATCAAAAGAGCAGGCAATCATTTGGTCAGAAGGACGGAAATTATTTAATGCCTACGGACCAACGGAGAATACAGTGTGTATTTCTGTTGGAGAAATTACCACTGAGAATGTGCATATTGGACGCCCGATTGGTAATGTCGAGTGCTTTATTCTTGACGCATATCAAAGGCCAGTGCCTGCTGGTTGTGTCGGGGAACTATATGTTGGTGGCCGAGGTCTGGCGCGAAGCTATTTAAACTTACCTGAAGTAACCGCTGAGAAATTCCTGACACTTCCAACGAATGTGGTGGGAAGTAATACCGAGCGAGTATACCGAACCGGTGATTTAGTGAGGCTTAACCTTGAAGGTAATCTTGAGTTTATAGGAAGAGTTGATAGCCAAGTCAAAATAAGAGGCTTCAGAGTGGAGCTAGGTGAGATAGAGAGTGTTATTAACAGCTTCGATTTCATTGCAAATAGTGCTGTTCTCTTGGCACAGGGAGAATCACATGACAATAGATTGATCGCCTTTATCGAGACGACTGAAGCGCTGACAAATGCAGCGGATGATGTATTCACCTTGTTGGAAGCTAAGTTACCGTCTTACATGCTGCCTTCAACTATTAATGTGCTTGAAGCATTGCCTTTAAACCATAATGGCAAAGTGGATCGCAAAGCCCTCAGTCAAAAAATACAAAGTGAACCGAGCACGCTGGAGTATGAAGCGCCAAAATTTGAAATTGAAGCACAATTGATAGCGCTGTGGCAAAGCTTGCTCAATAAGCGCAATATTGGGATAAAAGATAACTTCTTTAAATTGGGTGGAAACTCTCTGTTAGCTATGCGGTTAAGAGAAAAAATTGTTCAAGAGTTGGAAATTGAGGTTTCAGTCACAGACATCTTTAACTACCCAACGGTGGAGCAATTGGCAGGTTTCATTCTGCATGAGCACAAAGATAACCCATTAGTAAATACGGCGCTGATTCAGTTTACCGAAGAAGGTAGCGGCAATGTCCCAATCGCGGTTGTCGGTATGTCTACTCGCTTCGGTAACACACAAAACTTTGAGGAGTTTTGGTCGTTGCTTGAGTCAGGACATGAGGCTATTGAAGAGCTGACTGATGAGCAGCTACGAGCAGCAGGTATTTCAGAGAAGCTAATTGGTAACCCAGAGTATATTAGGAAAACTTTCCGTTTTCAGGGAATGGAAATGTTTGATGCGGAGTTCTTTGAATTTAGCGAACGTCAGGCTGAAATGACAGATCCACAGCACCGAGTGCTGTTGGAGTGTGCATATGAAGCTATGGAAATAGCTGGATACCCAAGTGAACCTGAATCAGGAAGTGTGGGTGTTTTTGTTGGCAAGAGCGACAATATTGGATGGATCCAAAAGATGATGTCGCAAAGTCATGGGCATAATGCCGTTGATGGCATGGAAGCGATGAAAGCATCATCGGGCGCTTTTTTATCGACTCAGCTTTCTTACAATCTGAACCTCACTGGACCGAGTGTTAATATCAATACGGCTTGCTCAACGTCACTTGTTGCAGTTCACCAAGCATGTAAAAGTATTCAAAATGGTGAATGCACGATGGCCTTAGCGGGAGGGGTTTCTATCTCGGCTATGGAGCCTGCTGGCTATGTTCATCAAGAAGGCTTTATCACCTCAAAAGATGGACATTGTCGCCCGTTTGATGAGAGCGCGAGTGGGACACGAGTAGGACAAGGTGCTGGTATGGTGTTACTAAAGCGCTTAGATCTTGCTATTGAGGACGGTGATACCATCTTCGCAGTCGTCAAAGGCTCGGCTATAAATAACGATGGGTCGCTAAAGCCTGGCTATACAGCACCGAGTGTTGAGGGGCAAGCTAAAGCAATTGCGAGTGCAATGACAGTGGCAGGTGTTGAACCCAGCACGATAGGTTTTGTTGAAGCGCATGGTACAGGTACTTATTTAGGAGATCCGATAGAGGTTCGAGCGCTTAACCGAGCATATAAGAGTGTTGCTGGCAAAGAGCTAGATAAACAGTCGATCGCGCTGGGTACGCTCAAAGCCAATATCGGCCATTTGGATACAGCAGCTGGTGTAGCTGGATTTATACATGCCGTTTGTGCACTTAATTATAAGAAAATATCTCCAAATATTAATTTTAACAGCCCGAATCCTGAACTTGATCTACAGTCGACCCCATTCTATTTAGAGAATGAATTACGCGAATGGAAAGGTGGTGTGGAGCCGAGAAGAGGTGCTGTAAGCTCCTTTGGAATTGGTGGAACGAATGCACATGTTATTTTGGAAGAGTTTGAAGGATCCGGTGAGGACAGAAGCCGTATGAAATATCACGTATTACCTTTATCAGCAAAATCTCCAGAGGCGTTAATTGCAAGTAAGGGGAGATTGTCTGCATACATCAATAGCCATGCGGATATTGATGTGGCGAATATGGCGTATACTTTGCAGCAAGGCAGAAAACCTTACCAGTATAGAGATGCGTTGGTCGTGACGTCGGCATCTGAAGCGACTGAATTACTACAAACAACAGCTCAAAAAGTACATCGCGCAGCGTCTCGTGAGCTGACCTTTATGTTCCCAGGGCAAGGTGCACAATATACCGGTATGCTACTGTCTCTATATCAGTCTAGTGATGAGTTTAAACAGCAACTAGACGAGTGTATCGCGCTATTTAATCCATACCTAGACAGTGACTTGTACGCAGTCTGCTTTGACCCCGAAAAAGAAAGGTTATTAGATCAGACTAACTACACTCAAGCTGCGTTATTTAGTATTGAATACGCGTTAGCACGTCACCTTATGACTCTTGGGATCAAACCGAGTGCGATGATAGGCCATAGTATAGGAGAGTACGTGGCTGCATGTCTTGCTGGTGTGTTCAGTCTAGAAGATGCGATTCATATCGTAGCGAATCGTGGTAGGTTAATGCAGAGCATGCCAACAGGTAATATGGTGGCGATTAAATGTACGGCTCAGCAAGCTAATGAGATTGCGGCTCAGTTTAATTTATGTGTAGCTGCAACAAATGCAAAAGAGAGCATCGTGCTATCAGGCGACAGTGACTCTATCTCTCGTTGTCTAGCGTCTCTTGAAGCAAACTCGATTAAGTACAAGAAATTAAAAGGTGATAGAGCATTCCATTCTCGTCATACTCACTCAATCTTGATGGAGTTTGAGTCTGTTTTTGATGGCGTTTCTCTACACGCTCCTGCATTACCTTTTATTTCCAATGTGAGCGGCGACTGGATCACGCCGGATCAGGCTATGACAGCGCAATACTGGGTTGAGCAGCTTGCTGGGGAAGTGCGCTTTGCCAGTGGGATTGAAAGTTTGATAAATCGTTATCCAGAGCATGCACTATTAGAAGTTGGGCCTGGGAAAACGCTAGCGGGCTTGGTTTCAATGCATCTTCCTGATCTAATAGAAAGTGTAGTACCTTTTGTGTCATTAGCGGATAACCATAGTGAAGGCGAAGAGCTAGTCGCCAATGTAATGGCTAAGCTTTGGTCAATTGGTGCTCATATTGATTGGTCAGTTTGCTATCGTGGTGAGAAAAGAAGACGCATTCCTTTGCCGACGTATGCGTTCCAGAGAAAGCGATTTGAACCACAAATACGCCAAGAGATGCACAGTGCAACTACCAATCAAAACAATAAGCTAGACTTTAGTAAGTGGTTCTATGCTCCAAATTGGCTGCGCAAGCCAAACCAGCCTAGCCAAGTAGATGGCCATAGATGTTTATATATTCATGATGCTAAGCATGATCCATCTCTACATATTGCGCAGTTAACAAGGGCAAACGTAGAAGTTGTTCAAGCGATGGGTGCTCAAGCAACGAGGCAAATCAGTGATTCAACATTTGAGGTTAACTTAGCATCTGAGCAAGGAATGGTTGCACTATTCACGCTGCTAGAGGAACAGCACTTTGACCATATTGTCATGCCGTTGGGCTTTAGTACACAAGCCAGTAGTGCGATGTTGTCCTATGAAGCACGTTTACAAAACGACTTCTATCCTGCATTTTTCATGTTTAAAGCGCTTGCAGAAATTCACAGGTCAGACTTGAAAGTTACGCTGTTAACAGCTGAAGCATTTGAAGTCGTGGGTTATGAAAATAACAACGCAATTGCCGCGATGCTCCCTGCATTATGTAAGAGTGCAACTGCTGAGCTCGTGAATATTGATGCGGGTGTGGTAGATATAGAAAACACACAGGCTTCATTCAGTCATAGTTGGGTAGATGAATTAGGCCGCGTGTTCAGTAACGATAGAATTGTCGCGCTTAGAGGAAAAAATCGTTATGTTGAGACCTACTCACAGGTAGATGTTTCAAGTTCTGCGTCCAATCTTAGCCAAGTAAAAGAGAATGGTACTTATATCATTATTGGTGGATTAGGTGGGATGGGATTGGCGGTTGCAGAAGAGTTAGTTTCTAAGGCAAGTGTAAACCTTGTGCTCACAACAAGAACTCAATCTACAATTGCTGATTTACGGACAAGGCTTGAACCACAGGCATATCAGCGCTTACAAGATATTAATAATAGTGCGATGTCTTGCCAGATTAGCGCACTTGATGTCGCCGACAATCAAGCATTTGAAGCCTTTGTTACTGATTGTATTGCGACAACGGGCACGATTGACGGGATTGTATACTGTGCGGGGGTGCCTGGCGCTGATAAGCCCATCGCTGAGTTAGATATTGCAGAGTTACAAGCGGTTATGGCAAGTAAGGTCTCAGGGCTAATCAACCTAGAAATGGTAATTAAACGCCATGAATTGCAGCCTAACTTCATTACCTTGATGTCATCATTACAAACCGTGGTGGATACCCATAAAAACCGAGTTGATTATGGTGCTGCAAATAGTTTTGTTGATAACTTTATCGCGCAGCTATCTGAAACAATACCTACGTGCCAAATCCAAGTAATTAATTGGAACACTTGGAGTGAATCGGGTATGGCTGTGAACGCCGTATCGGAGCAATCTTTGGAAGTTAACATTGCTGAAAAAGTCGTAAATAGCATTTCTAATAGTGAAGGTCGAAGAGTTTTCGCAACGGCCTTAAATAGTGGCTATCAGCGTATTGCAATCTGTGCCACTGACTTATCAGAATTGAAAAATCTTGAAAAACAAGCTTTGAAAAAAGCACACCCCAAGCAGGAACAACAACTAACCTCGGATGAGGCTGCCGAAATCTTTGATAGTATATTGTTTGATATTCTTGGCTGTCAGGAGGTAGATTTACGTCAGAATTTCCATGCGTTAGGCGGGGACTCTTTGGCTGCTATTCGCTTAAATGCGCAATTTGCAGAGCGCCTTGGCGTCGATATTTCGATGGCGGAGATCATGGAATCACAAAGCATGTTGTCTTTATTTGACAGCATAAACCAAAAGCTAGGTGACTCTGTACAGAAAAGGCAAACCATTGCGAGTGTGGAAAAGCTGTATGGCCCACTTACTTTTGCACAGCAACGCCTTTGGTTCATAGATGAAATGGAAGGTGGAAGCTCTGCATATAACCAAGCTTGGGCTATCAAATTAACAGGTGAGCTAAATACGGTTGCGATGGAAAATGCAATCAAGTCAGTGATTGAACGCCACACAATCCTAAGAACAACGTATCATCAGGGTGATGAGGCCTTCCAACAAATTAATGAAAATTTCGAATTTGAGTTGGCATTAGTTGATATTAGCAATGTTAACAAAGCGCAGAGAGATGATGAAATCGAGCGCATAATTAATGAAGAGCAACGCCTACCATTTGTACTTTCTCAGGATCTCATGGTGAGGTCAAAGTTACTTAGACTGGGACAAACAGAACATGTCTTGCTGTTTTCACAGCATCATATTTGTACTGATGGTTTTTCAATGAGTCGCTTATTTGAGGAGTTAAGCTTCTACTATAATGGCTTCCTGAGTGATAATAAGCCGGCTTTACCAGCACTTCCTATTCAGTATATGGACTATGCTTACTGGCAGCGTGAACATATGCAAGGCGAGACGTTTGCGGCTGAGCTTGAATCTGTGTGTGAAAGGTTGAGAGGTGCACCTCAGGTACATAGTCTTCCTTTAGATTTCCAGCGACCAAATCAACAGAGTTATCGTGGTGATAAGTGGATCAGTAATCTAGACAATACGCTATCTAAAAAGCTCCATGCGCTGGCAAAATCGACAAATACGACCCTATTTATGGTGATGAATAGTGCGCTTTCTATACTCATTTCAAAACTTGGGACAGAAAATGATGTAGTCATTGGTACTCCTGTAGCTAACAGAGGTGAGCAAGAGACCATGCCATTGATTGGTTTTTTTGTGAACACAATGGCTATTCGTACGCAAGTTGATGTTGAGCAATCATTTACTGAACTACTGACACAGGTTAAAGAGGAATGCCTTCATACATACGAAAATCAACATATTCCTTTTGAGTTAGTCGTTGAAAAAATTAACCCAGAGAGAAGCTTGGGATACCATCCTTTGGTACAAATTTTACTGGTTGTACAAGATAAGAATGTGGGTGATCTACAGCTAAATAACCTTGATATTGAACGTATGTTACCTAGTGAAGCTTATAGTAAGTTTGACTTGAGTGTAAATGTGACCGATCACGATGATGGTATAGAGGTTTGCTGGGAGTATGCGAAAGATTTGTTTGCTGAGTCTAGTATGGCACGTTTTACCAAACACTTTATCACTTTGTTAAATAATATTGTTGAAAATCAATCTCTCCCAATAGCTGAATTGTCTTTGATTAGCCCAGAAGAGCAAGTTGAGTTATTGTCTTTTGCCCAAGGTGAGGTGATAGAGCTATCTAAAGAGCCGACGATCCACGCCTTATTTGAACAGCAAGTCCAGAAAACACCAGAAGCGACTGCTGTGAGTTACGATGATGACACGCTAACTTATGCAGAACTTAATAACCGAGCGAACCAATTAGCGAGTTACTTGAAGCAAAAAGGTGTTGGGGAAAATAAATATGTGGCCCTGTACATGGATCGCTCCGTCGAGTTGGTGGTAGCAATTTGGGCTGTGTTAAAAGCTGGTGGTGCATATATTCCTTTGGATGTGTCAACGCCGAGTGAGCGCTTAGCTACGATCCTGATGGATAGTCAGCCTGTCTGTATTTTGACTCAGCAGCATCTATATGACTTGGTCGCTCCATGCTCCGCTCTTCCAGTGATCGCGCTCAATGAGCAAAGTCTACAAGCTGAGCTTATGAGTTATACTACTGTAAATCAGTCAATTAACTCTCAGTCACCAGATAGTTGTGCCTATGTTATTTATACCTCAGGCTCGACAGGCACACCAAAAGGCGTTGTTTGTACTCATAGAGGACTGATTAACCGTATTGATTGGATGCAAAATGAATTTAAATTGCATCAAAGTGATGTCGTGCTGCAAAAAACACCTTACAGTTTCGATGTATCTGTTTGGGAGTTTGTATGGCCTCTTACTTCGGGTGCTAAACTTGTCGTGATGCGACCAGAGGAACACAAAGATCCAGAACAAATCCGTCAGTTAATTCAAGCAAAGCAAGTAACCACTTTACACTTTGTGCCCTCAATGCTGAATGCGATGTTAAGTGCTGATGCATGGCATGGATGTGATTCTGTTGCCCGTGTAATTTGTAGCGGAGAAGCTTTACCCATAGAACTGCAAAATACTTTCTATAGCAAAGCAAAACAGGCTTCATTACATAATTTATATGGCCCAACAGAAGCATCGATAGATGTGAGCTTTTGGCACTGCCCGAATGATACATCGGCAAAGACGGTTCCGATTGGTAAACCTATCCAAAATACGCAGCTGATCATTTTAGATGAGCATCAGCGACTTGTTCCTCACGGTGTGGTTGGTGAGCTGTATATTGGTGGTGTTGGTCTTGCGAGAGAGTACCTTAACCGACCAGAATTAACGGCTTCGACCTTTATTGCTAATCCATATTCTAGCTTGAACACACAGCGATTATATAAGTCAGGAGATCTTGCATATGTTAATCAACAAGGGCAAATCGAATATGTTGGACGTATCGATGATCAAGTGAAGATCCGAGGGCTTCGTATCGAATTGGGCGAAATTGAGTACCATTTAAACAATATTGAGCAAATATCTAAAACCACAGTGCTTGCAAGACAGGATCTGTCAGGTAACACCCGACTGGTTGCATACTACAGTGTGGTTGGCGATGCAGAACTTACAAATGAACAACTACATCAAGCACTTGTTGCGGTGTTACCTGAATATATGGTGCCAGCAACTTTCGTGCTGATGGAGCAATGGCCGCTAACGGTAAGTGGTAAAGTAGATAAAAAGCAATTGCCCAACCCTGTGATGCAGACAGCATCGGAATATCTTGCTCCGCAGACGGATGTCGAAAAAGTACTTAGCAGTATTTGGGAGGAATTGTTAGGTATTGCAAAGGTAGGTATTAAAGATAACTTTTTCTCGCTGGGCGGAGACTCTATTTTATCCACTCAAGTCGTGGCTAGAGCGAAAAGGGCAGGTTTAACGTTTACAATTAAAGATATGTTTAATTATCAAACGATCCAAGAGCTTGCACCTGTAGTGATGAGTAATGCTGCAATTGATATTCCTCAAGAAGCAGTCGTTGGAGAGCAGTTACTCACACCAATTCAAAAACAATTTGTCGAGAAGCGTTTAGCTAACCCAAATCACTATAACCAGGCCGTATTATTAAATGCTCCAGAGGGAATGCAGCTATCTGAGCTAGAAACAATTGCAAAAAGTGTAATATCTAGGCATGATGTACTACGTCTGAAGTTTGGACTTGAACAAAATCAATATTGTTACATCCCCGAGTCTGATATTGATATTTCTACTGTTGTACAGGAAGTTAGCTTTACTGAGATTGCTGATTCGGAGCAAGCAAAAGCAATTGAGCTTTTCTGCGGGGGTCTGCAAGAGTCTCTGAATATCAGCAGTGGAGAGACATTTAAGCTTGCTTTAATCCATCTTGGAAATGGCCGCTTGAAGCTGTTTATCTTGGGACATCACTTAATTATCGATGGTGTTTCATGGCGGATAATCATGGCGGATCTAGAACAAGCTTGGGAAGATTTGAAATCTGGTAATGATGTGTTATTGTCTGCTAAGACAACTTCTTATCAGTTTTGGGGTCAGACGCTATCTGACTATGCATGTAGTGATGATTTGCTAAGCCAACGTGAATATTGGATTGATCAGCTAAGTAAATATGAGCAGCACAATATCGAGTGTCTGGCTGATACGCAGGACAGCATTATTAGTACTGCAAGCCTTGCTGTTTCTGAGGAAAACACTGCACAGCTTGTAGATTCCGCTAATAGTGCATATAGAACAAAAGTGCATGAGTTGATTATAGCGGCTGTATTTAGTGCATTTCGACAATGGTCTGGCGCTGAAACCATACGTGTGGATATTGAAGGCCATGGGCGGGAAAATATTGCCGATGGGATTGACCTAAGTGATACGGTAGGCTGGTTTACGTCAATCTACCCATTAATGTTAAATGCACCGATGAATGAACCTGTTGGTGAGTTGATTAAGTTAGTTAAAGATTCGTATAGAGGTGTGCCTGACAACGGTATTGGGTTTGGTGCCTTGCGTTATCTAGCAAATGACCATGAGATACAAGCGCTTGACGAAAGCACGAGTAGCTATAATGTCGTGTTCAATTATCTTGGTCAGTTTGACAACATTGCTTCGGCGAAATCAGCGTTTTCCTTTGCTGAAGAAAAAACGGGTCTATCGTCGAGTGCAGAGAATAAGATTGACGATTTTATCACTGTGAATGCTCTTATTTATCAAGGTAGGCTCAAGGTTGATATTTCATCAATTAAAGTCGGTGAAGCACAATTAGCGCAATTGCTGTCATACCTAGAACAAAGTATCGAGACAGTGTTGCTGGCTTGTCATAGCAAGCTAGCAGAGCAAGAGATGATTGCCGAGTATAACGAGCTTGCACATTCGCTTCCTAAGCAAGTTGAAGCAATTGAAATTTAAAAACGGATAATAGATAAGCTGTTAATATGAATATCTTCAATTTACTAAAACAATTAAAAGAACGAGATGTCTCTGTTGGAGTAGAAGGGGAGAAGCTGAAAGTTTACGACCCTGAAAATAACTTAACACCTGAGTTGTTACAGAGCTTGAAAGAAAAGAAACAAGAAATTATTCATTTCTTCAGTAACAGTGATGAGCTAACCAAGTCTGACTTTCCTTTGGCTGATCTCACGCGTGAGTTATTTACGGAAATTCATGCAGAGTATACCGATCTACAGAGCATTATGATTGCTACACCAATGCAATCAGGAATGATTTTCCAAAGTCTAATGGATAAATCCAATGCTGCTTATACGGTTCAGCTATCAGGGGAGCTGGTCGGTGTTATCGATGAAAAGGCCTTTGAAGCAGCATGGCTTCACCTGATTGAGAGACATGAGATCTTAAGAACTTGTTTTGTTGGACTTGGAGAAAAGCGTATTCATCAATTGGTCCGTAAAGCGGCTGCTTTTTCAGTCCAGTATCATGACTTATCAAGCTATAATCGAACGCTCGCATATGAGCAGCTTGATGCCATCAAACAAGCAGATAGAGAGCAAGGCTTTGACCTTAAAGTGCCTCCTTTGATGCGGGTGCAACTTGTTAAACTTGATACGGAGCTATATCAGTTTATTTGGTCATATCATCATGCTTTGCTCGATGGTTGGTGTAACCCTATTGTGATCCAAGAAGTGATGGCGTTTTATCAAGGAGTCGTGAATGGGACTCCAGTGGTGCTCGGTGAACCTGCTAAATATGAAAACTTTATCCGCTGGTTGAAATCCAGAAATACAGATAAATCAAAACTATTTTGGCGGGAAACTTTATCTGGTTTATCTGAAGCTGCGCCTTTGCCATTTTTGAAACCTGCAAAGACGCTTACTTCACACTATGAAAAATGTTCTTTTTCGCTGTCTGAAGAGCAAAGTCGTAACCTTGCGCAATTAGCCCAAAAAGAAAAATGCACAGTGAATGTACTGTTGCAATTTGCTTGGGCATACCTATTAAGCCAGTACTCGGCGCGCCAAGATGTGCACTTTGGGGTCACTGTATCAGGCCGTCCAGCGGAGCTGTTGGTGTTGAGAATATGCTAGGGTTATTTATTAACTCTATTCCCCTGTGCGTATCAGTGGACAAAACGTCAACAATTCGAGCTGTGTTAGACCATATTCATCGAACTAACATGGAATGTAACGAACATAGCTATTTGTCATATAGCGATATTCAAAAGCAGTCAGATATTCCTGCGAATAAACCGTTATTTGAAAGTCTCGTTATTTTTGAAAACTATCCCTCTGATGGGGTGGCTGGTGATGACAGCTCAGTGAGGCTCACTCAATTAAACAGTGAAGAGGATACTAACTTTGCATTAACCTTATACGCGTCAATGGCTGAGAAATTGGAGGTTGACTTACATTTCCAAACCGCAAGAATATCTCTAGAGAATGTACAGAGTGTAGTGGAATATCTACAACAGATCTTAATCAGCTTAAGTCAGGTATCAATGGAGGAAATAATATCTGAAGTAAGCCTTATCCCGGTACCAAAAACGAAGGCTTTTATTGCTGGGGAAACGAAAGAGATTAACGCTAAATCAGGGTTGTTGGCACAGTTTGAACATTATGTTGGAATGACGCCAGACAAAGTGGCGGTGGTGTGTGATGATTACGCTTTCACATACAAACAGTTGTCTGAGCGCATCAATAAAATGGCGAACATGTTACATACACAAGGCCTTGGTGCTGGCGATTTGGTTAGCGTTTATTTGCCAAGAAATATTGAACTGTTAACCTCTATGTTGGCAATTCAGAAAGTAGGAGCCGCTTATGTCCCACTTTCGACCAATTATCCAATTGACCGGATAGCCTACATGCTAGAACATTCAAAAGCTAAGCGTGTTATTACGAGCGGTGATTTAGCGTTGGAGCTTGAGAACTGCGCGGATAGGGTTTTAGATTTGTCTGCATCAAACATAGTGACTGCCTTAGAAGGCAGCTCAGTAGCCCTTAACAATGAAATTCAGCTTCCTGCGCCTGATGATCTCATGTATGTGATTTATACCTCAGGATCGACAGGCAAGCCAAAAGGGGTTTGTATCAGCCATAATAATGTCGCTAACTTTCTCCATGCAATGGAGCAAAGTCCTGGGTTATCTAGCCAAGATAGGCTACTTGCGATCACCCCTATCAGTTTTGATATTTCAGTACTTGAGCTCTATTTGCCACTGTATGTTGGCGCAACTGTTCATATTGTCGATGAGAAAATAAGTAAAGATAGCGGTAAACTGGTAAGCTATATCGAGCAAAATCAGATCTCTTGTGTACAGGCAACACCAGCTACTTGGACGATGTTAGAAGGGCAATCAAACTGGTCTACAGTCCAGCCTATAAAAGCGCTTTGTGGCGGTGAAGCATTGCCTCTGCATTTAGCAACAAAGATGGTGTCTAGGTACGAAGAAGTTTGGAATATGTACGGTCCAACTGAGGCAACCGTGTGGGTTGGTGCACATCGTATTGACAATGCTGATACTATTTCAATTGGTACGCCAATACTCAATACTAAGTTTCATGTTTTAAATGACAAGCTAAAACCAGTAGTGCCAGGCATGAGTGGAGAGTTATATATATCTGGGGCTGGATTAGCGAAGGGTTATTTGAATGAGCCGGAACTGACAACTGAACGATTTTTATCTTCTCCAGAATCTGGAGAGTTGATTTATAAAACTGGAGATGTTGTTCGACAGAACAGCAACAATGCCTATCAATACCTAGGGCGTGTGGATGAGCAAGTCAAAGTGCGTGGTTACAGGATTGAACTAGCAGAAGTGGAATCAGCGCTGATACAAAACGAATTAATTGAGTTCGTTGTGGTTAAAGCCGTATCAAATGGGGATGATTTCTCTCAACTGGTTGCCTATTGTGAATTAACCCCGGCAAGTAATGAGTATGATAACCTCGACTTACTTCAAAAAGTTAAAGCTCATCTCAATGAAACTTTACCTGAATATATGCATCCAGCTTACTTTGAAATTATCGAAAATTGGCCGCTTACGCCAAGTGGTAAGGTAGACAAAAAGGCATTACCAAAACCAGAGATCTCACTTGCTTTAGAAGAGTATGTTGCGCCTAATACAGACACTGAGCATAGCTTGGTTGCTCTGTGGTCAGAGTTACTTAAATTAGAGCCTTCAAAGATAAGTGTTACCAGCAGTTTCTTTCTTTTAGGGGGCAACTCTTTGCTATTGATGCGCTTAGTATCACGACTTAGGGAACAATTTTCTGTTGATATTGAACTAGAAGAAGCAATGGAACTATCTAGCATTCGATTGTTGGCTGAGAAAGTCGATGACTATCAGAAAAGTAATGCACTTTCAGACATCAGTAAGGTATCGGATGTATTGGCAGAAGATGAAGTGGAAGAAGCTATATGATAGAGAATCTACTACAAAGAGTTAAGGAACAAGGGATAAAGTTATACCTAGATAACGAAGGTGCCTTAAAACTAAGAAGAAAAACGAACACAGCAAACGACTCATTAATTGCAGAAATAAAAGAAAAAAAAGCACAGATTATCGAATGGCTTAAGGTTTCAGCAAAGGTAAATGACAAAATAGCAAGAGCTGAACATATTGATAGCGAAGCGCCAGCATCTTTTGCTCAGCAGAGAATGTGGTTGATTAATCAATTAGAAAGCAGTGATGCACATTATAATATGACAGACGCATTGCATATTAATGGCACCATAGACTTATCTGTGATTGAACAGGCTTGTGATGAGATTATTAAACGACACGAACCTCTTAGAACCGTTTTTTTTGAAAGAGATGGGCAGGTGTGGCAAAAGGTATTAGACAAGTTTCATTTTCAAGTTACTCGTTTTGACTTTACTCAAGAAAGTGAAAATGTGGACAACCTAGTTTCTGAGTGTGTGAAGCAGTTTTCGTTACAAGCTTTCTCTCTTGAATCTGACTTGATGTTGAAAGTTGGCTACATTGAGCTGCCAATGAATAACACCGGTGAAGCGCAAGGAGTATTACTCTTTAATCTGCACCATATTGCTGGAGACGGATGGTCCAGAGGACTGCTGCTTAAGGAGTTCAATCATCTCTATCAATCAATTCAGCAGGGAGAGCCGGGTCGGCTGACACCAAATGCACTTCGATACATAGATTACTCGGTATGGCAAAGAGAGCAGTTCGAGTCATCAACAGTAGACTCTCAGAGGGCGTATTGGTTGAAGCAGCTTACTGAGTTGCCAGATGTGCATGCTTTGCCACTTGATC
This sequence comes from Pseudoalteromonas sp. PS5, assembly GCF_004103255.1. Classification (NCBI taxonomy): domain Bacteria; kingdom Pseudomonadati; phylum Pseudomonadota; class Gammaproteobacteria; order Alteromonadales; family Pseudoalteromonadaceae; genus Pseudoalteromonas; species Pseudoalteromonas sp. PS5. The sequence goes on along the minus strand of NZ_RCSQ01000098.1, from coordinate 2,981 downwards.
ATCCTCGCCCACCAGTGCAGAGCTTTGATGGTAGTCGTGTTCAATTTGCTCTAGAAGCGCAGTTGAGCATGCAGTTGAAAGCGTTGGCTGTTGAGCAAAATGTAACATTATTTATGTTACTTCACGCAGCGTTTAGTTTATTGTTATCTCGCTATTCGGATTGCACTGATATTGTAATTGGTACACCTGTGGCAAATCGAAGGCAGCAAGAGTTAGAGGGATTAATAGGCTGTTTTGTAAATACGCTTGTACTGCGTACCAATACGTCTGAGAACAGGCGCTTTATTGATTACTTGCATGATGTAAAAAAAATCAATGTAAATGCACAAGCAAATCAAGATATGCCATTTGATTTACTTGTTGATGAGCTAAATCCGCAGAGAAGTCCTGCATACTCACCGTTATTTCAAATTCAGTTTAGTATGAATAATACTGAGTCGGTGAAGCCGAACTTAGCGAGTTCTTCAGTTTCTTCTGCGAATGTATCACGTAGTCTAGTAAAGTATGAACTTGCGTTACATGCCGTGGAGGATCATGACAGACTGAATTTTAGATTTGAGTATAATACTTCAATATTCAAACAAGATACGATACAGCAACTACAAGCCTGCTTTGTTCAATTGCTAAAAAGTATTGTTGCGACGCCACAACAGGGTATTCATGAATTAACACTAGTTTCTGAATCTAACCAACATCACCTTTTGGTTGAGCTCAATGATACATCAGCACCAATAGCGCACGATGACAATGTCGTCGCAGCATTTACGCAGCAGGTTGCCGATAACCCACAACGTATAGCTGTGACTTATGAGGGAGAGTCGTTAACGTACCAGCAACTCGATGAAAGAGTGAATCAATTAGCAAACCATCTACAAGATAATGGTGTTGGGGCGCATAGTTATGTTGCTTTATATATGGAACGTTCGCTGGAAATGGTTGTTGCTATTTGGGCGATTTTAAAATCTGGTGGGCCTATATTCCGATCGATCCGACATTACCCGCTGCAAGGGTAAGGGTTATACTGCAAGACGCGTCACCAGTCCTAGTTTTAACACAGAAAAGGTTTTACGGCTCACTGTCCTCATACCATCATAATGTTGTCTCTCTTGATGAGGATTCGGTGATACAAACCCTAAGTAGCGGCTCACAGTCATTTGAAACTAATTCACTATTTCAGCAAGGGCAGGAAGCTTATATTATCTATACTTCAGGTTCTACTGGTGAACCAAAAGGGGTAATTTGCGAACACAAAGGCTTGTTTAATCGCATTGATTGGATGCAAAAAATGTATCAGCTGAACTCGGCTGATTGTGTGCTACAAAAGACACCATACAGCTTTGATGTATCGGTATGGGAGTTTATATGGCCACTAATTACAGGGTGCCGTCTAGTCGTAGCAAAACCTGAGGGTCATAAAGAGCCGAGTTACTTGTCATCACTTATTCAATCACAAAAGGTAACAACATTACATTTTGTGCCCTCTATGCTTAATTTGATGCTTCAAGCTGGTGACTGGGAGCAATGCAGTACGGTTCGCCAAGTGTTTTGCAGCGGAGAAGCGCTATCAAGTGAATTACAAGCGCAGTTTTTTGCAACGGAGACAAAGTCTAAATTACATAATTTATATGGTCCAACAGAGGCTTCAATAGATGTTACTTATTGGGAGTGCGATAGCGCTGCTGATAAGGGGGCTAGTGTGCCAATAGGTAGACCTATACAAAATACAAGTTTAGTTGTGTTAGATAAAAACGGAAAACTTGTTCCATATGGTGCTGTTGGAGAGCTTCATATTGGCGGAATGGGATTGGCGGTAGGTTATCTAAACAAACCCAAATTAACAAAAGACAAGTTTATTCCAAACCCATTTCCACAGTTAAATGGCCCTAGACTATACAAAACGGGTGATTTGGTTCGTTATAGCGAAGGTGGTAAGCTGGAGTATTTGGGTCGAATAGATCACCAAGTTAAGCTGCACGGCTTAAGAATCGAGCTTGGCGAAATTGAGTATCAGCTGGTTCAGCATGACAAGGTTAATCGATGTCTCGTTATGGTTCGTGAGGACATTGTTAATCAACCAAGATTGGTTGCGTATTTTGATAGTCCACACCCTGATATAGAAACACACTGTACAGAGTATCTAAAACAACAATTACCAAGTTATATGGTACCGGAAGTCTTGATCAAGGTAACGCAATGGCCGCTCACTGCGAACGGCAAAATCGACAGAAAAAAGCTACCTGTACCTAATGTGCCAGACACACTGAAGTATCTAGCTCCTGAAAACGAAATAGAAAGTCAGTTGCAACTTTTTGTGATGTCAGTACTACATTTAAACGAAGAACAAGTAAGCGCCGATGCTGACTTCTTTGAGTTGGGTGGTAATTCTTTACTGGCAATAAAGTTGATATCGAAGATTAACGAACAGTGGCAAATAAATATATCTAGTAAAGAAATCTTCAATACTAGAACCATAAGAGGGTTGGGCGCAGAGATAGAAAAATATACTCTAGTATTGGCTTCCCAAATAATAACAAATAATACGCAAGTAGAGGAAAGTGGCTGGCTATGAACATTGTACAACTAATTCACCAAGCAAATAGCTCGGGTGTAACACTATTTTGTAAGTCTGGAAAATTAGGGTTTAGATTAAATAAGGGTTGTACTTTCCCACCAGAACTAAAACAAAGCATAGCGGATAACAAGCAAGCTATTATTGAATTTTTGACAGCCTATGAATCTTCGCCGAGCCTAGCGTTAAAGCCTATCACCCCAGTAGACAGAAACACAGATAAGTTCCCTCTGTCTTTTGCCCAGCAGCGGCTATGGTTTATTGATAGTTTGCAAGGTAGCACTCCAGAGTACAATATGCCGATGGTATTTGAGCTGTCAGGCACGATTAGTCTGACGAGTATTCAGCGAGCCTTTCGTGAAATTATCGCGCGTCATGAAGTCTTAAGAACCGTCTATGAAGAGCATGATGG
>NZ_RCSQ01000097.1:0-31087 GCF_004103255.1 Pseudoalteromonas sp. PS5 | reverse complement strand
GGAGGCGGTTTACCCGCCGAGGGTTTGAGAAAACTCCTTACTCAGTTTTGACGTTGCTCTACTTAAAACTTCTCTCTTCGACTTATCTATCAGCTTATAATTTACTTTCCTTAAGGAAAGTAAATTTAACTCTTTCTCTTTATTGGATTTTTTACATACCTTACTAAGGCTGTAAACTTAATTTATAAGAATAAACAAACATTGCGATTTTTTCTCAGCTGTATATACTTACAGTAAATATAATACTGTATGGAATACCAGTTGATGCGACCTTTAACTAAACGACAAGAGCAAGTCTTTGAACTGATTAAAGTATTCATTAAGGATACTGGCATGCCCCCGACTAGAGCTGAAATCGCTGATGCGTTAGGCTTTAAAAGTGCAAATGCAGCAGAGGAGCACCTTAAAGCACTTGCCAAGAAGGGGGTTATAGAAATGGTTCCTGGAGCTAGTCGAGGTATTAGGTTGGTTGAGGATGAACCAGAACAGTTAGGGTTGCCAATCATCGGCAGGGTGGCTGCTGGAGAACCCATTCTTGCAGAACAACACGTTGAAAGTCATTTCAATGTAGATGCTAGCTTCTTTAAGCCTCATGCGGACTATTTACTTAGGGTTAGTGGTATGAGCATGAAGAACATTGGGATCATGGATGGGGATTTGCTTGCTGTGCATAAGACTCAGGTAGCTGATAATGGTCAAGTAATAGTGGCGCGTGTAGAGGAAGACGTGACAGTTAAGCGCCTAGAGAAAAAAGGCAAAAAGATTTTGCTTCATGCAGAAAATGAAGAGTTTCAAGCTATTGAGGTTGATCTTGAACATCAGAACTTTTCTATTGAAGGGCTTGCAGTGGGTGTCATCAGAAACGCCGACTGGATGTAACTTAAGTTGAGCGTAACACTAATTAAATGGTGTTACGCTCTAGATAAACACCTTTTTTATTGCTTATCTAAAGTATTGCTAATACAGCCCTCGGCTGGGATTAAATATAGCTACTCTTAGGTTAGTTTACTACTTTGATAATTCTACATAATACTTTGCCTTCTTACATTTATTAGTTCATAACTATAAAAACACTTCTAACTGGCATCTTTTCCTAAAATCTTGCGTTTTGTAAATTTCTTGACTATTTGGTTAAGAGTCGTGCAGTAAGTCTATGTACCAATAGACAATATGACAGTCATCCGATAATAACAAAAGGGGCTAAGCGCTGCCTTGAAGGAGACGTCAAATGAAAATTTGTCGATTAGTTGTAGCATTTGTCACCGTGCTAATCGTCATGCCATCACTTGCGAATAGCGATTACAATATGAGGCAGGGCGTAACAGACATTAGCCATCAAGTATATGAGCTCCACATGACTATTTTCCTTATATGTTGTGTGATAGGAGTTATAGTGTTTGGAGTGATGTTCTGGGCATTACTCAAGCATCGTAAATCAACAGGTGCTGTCGCAGCTCAATTCCACGAAAGTACTAAAGTTGAAATTCTTTGGACCACAATCCCCTTTCTGATACTGATAGGAATGGCTATCCCTGCTACGAAAACGCTTATTGCGATGGAAGATACAAGCAAAGCTGATCTAACTATTAAGGTAACAGGTTCACAGTGGAAGTGGCATTACGAGTATATGGGACATGATGTTGAATTTTACTCTTTACTATCTACATCAAGAGACGAAATCAATGATCTACAAGATAAAAATGACAATTATCTTTTGGAAGTTGATAACCATTTAGTGATCCCAACTGATAGGAAAGTTCGCTTTTTAATGACGTCAGATGACGTTATTCACTCATGGTGGGTACCTGATTTTGCTGTTAAGAAAGACGCTAATCCGGGCTTTATCAATGAAGCATGGACCAAAGTTAATGAGGAAGGAATCTACAGAGGGCAATGCGCAGAGCTCTGTGGAAAAGACCACGGATTTATGCCTGTGGTGGTAGAAGCTGTAAGCCCTGAAAACTTTGAGGTGTGGCTCGATGATGCTAAAGCCGCCAAAGCAAAAGCTGCAGCAGAATCACAGGCGGTGGCAGAGCAAATTTTATCGAAAGAAGAGTTAATGGAGGTCGGCGAACAAACCTACATGGCATATTGTGCTGCTTGTCACCAGCCAACTGGGCTTGGCTTACCTGGCGTCTTCCCCGCTATGAAGGGGAGTGAAGTTGTCATAGGTGATCTTAAACCACACATTGACATCCTTCTGCTTGGTCGTCCTGGTACTGCTATGCAAGCATTTGCAAAGCAATTGACGATTAAACAAATTGCAGGAGTCATCACTTACAAAAGGAATAGCTGGGGTAATGACACAGGAGAGGTGATCCAGCCGAGTCAAATTCAACAAGAAATTGATGCCTTAGAGGAGGCCAAGTAATGAGTGCTATAGTAGAAGAACATTCAAATCATGGAACTCCCAAAGGCCTACAACGCTGGCTTTTTACAACCAATCATAAAGATATCGGCACGCTTTACCTATTATTTTCACTGACCATGTTTTTGATTGGTGGTGCAATGGCGATGGTGATACGGGCTGAACTCTTTCAGCCTGGATTACAGTTAGTCGATCCGCATTTTTTTAACCAAATGACAACCGTTCATGGCTTGATCATGGTATTTGGTGCAGTGATGCCGGCATTTACGGGGCTTGCCAATTGGATGATCCCGATGATGATCGGAGCTCCAGACATGGCGCTTCCAAGAATGAATAACTGGAGCTTCTGGATCTTACCTTTTGCGTTTGCCATTTTGCTCATGTCTTTGTTTCTAGAAGGAGGGGGGCCTGCTTTTGGATGGACTTTTTACGCACCACTATCTACAACCTACAGTAATGATAATACGGCATTTTTTGTATTTTCAGTTCATATAATGGGGATAAGCTCAATAATGGGCGCTATTAATGTCATCGTTACTATAGTGAACCTTCGAGCGCCAGGTATGACATGGATGAAGCTACCACTATTTGTATGGACTTGGCTTATAACTGCATTTTTACTAATTGCAGTTATGCCTGTTTTGGCTGGTGCTGTCACCATGGTGTTAACTGATAAGTTCTTCGGTACGAGCTTTTTTGATGCCGCAGGTGGTGGTGATCCTGTTATGTTTCAACACATATTCTGGTTCTTTGGTCACCCTGAAGTATATATTATGATACTACCCGCCTTTGGTATTATCTCCACGATAGTGCCTACCTTTTCTAGAAAGAAACTATTTGGCTATGCTTCAATGGTATACGCCACAGCCTCGATTGCTTTACTTTCTTTTGTTGTGTGGGCTCATCATATGTTCACGACAGGAATGCCACTAGCAGGTGAGCTTTTCTTTATGTATGCGACAATGTTGATTTCTGTACCTACAGGGGTAAAAGTATTTAATTGGGTCGCGACTATGTGGCGAGGGGCAATCAGCTTTGAAGTACCCATGCTCTTTTCTATCGCCTTTATTGTGCTATTCACAATAGGTGGCTTTTCCGGACTCATGTTAGCGATTACGCCTGCTGATTTTCAATATCACGATACCTACTTTGTCGTTGCACACTTCCATTATGTGCTAGTAACAGGTGCCGTGTTCTCTATTATGGCTGCTGCTTATTATTGGCTGCCGAAATGGACTGGCAACATGTTTGATATCAAACTAGCAAAACTGCACTTTTGGCTATCTCTTGTGAGTGTCAATGTATTGTTTTTTCCCATGCACTTTGTTGGCTTGGCAGGAATGCCTCGACGAATACCTGATTATGCACTTCAGTTCGCTGATTTTAATGCCATTATCAGCATTGGTGGCTTTGCTTTTGGTTTATCACAACTATTATTCGTGGCTGTTGTGTATAGGTGTGCCAAAGGAGGTGAGCAGGTGCCCGGTAAAGTGTGGGATGGAGCTGAAGGCCTTGAGTGGGAAGTACCGTCACCTGCGCCATATCATACATTTTCTACCCCACCGGAGGTCAAGTAATGCAACATGGACGCCTCCTTAGAAAGCTCCTGCTGCTGACTCTGGGCATGTTTGCTTTTGCTTTTGCATTAGTCCCACTTTACGACGTATTTTGTGATGTAACAGGACTCAATGGAAAACCTTCGATGAAAGTGGCAGAGCAAAGCGAGGCTATTATTGATAGCCGTCAAGTTGAGGTAAGTTTCACAACACATAGCCAGGGTCATGCACCATTTAAGGTTGATGCAGCTCAACACTTTGTCAGTGTGCAACCCGGAAAATTAACAGACGTGAAGTTTATTGCAAAGAATATGAGTGACAGTGATCGGATTTTACAAGCAATTCCCTCTGTATCTCCGGGAAAAGCTGCCAAGTATTTACATAAAATGGCCTGTTTTTGCTTCGACCAACAACCAATGAAGGGTAAAGAAGAGGTTGAGTTTGTATTGAGGTTTTATGTAGATACAGAACTGCCTGATGATGTGGAAGAACTAACGCTTTCATACACGTTATTTGATATTACAGAGCGAGTAAGCCAGACACAAAATGTGCAGTTGGGCCAGTTAGTCGCTCTAAAGGAGTTCTAACATGAACCATGAACAAGAAAAATACTACGTTCCAGAGCAAAGCCCTTGGCCTATTGTTGGCGCTTTTGCGCTCTTTTTTATCGCAGTGGGCTGCGCGCTTACAATCATTCAACTTGACTCCCCGAACAATAGTGGCGCAATCCTGTTACTTATAGGTATCGCTACGCTGATCTATATGATTTTTGGTTGGTTTAGAAACGTAATTCAAGAATCCCAAGCTGGATTGTATTCAGAGCAAATGGATCGCTCGTTTAAACAAGGGATGGGTTGGTTTATTTTTTCCGAAATAATGTTTTTTGGTGCTTTCTTTGGCGCGCTGTTTTATGCACGCATGATAGCTGTTCCTTGGTTAGGTGGAGCAAGTAATAATGTGAGCACAAACGAAGTGCTGTGGCCTCAGTTTGAAGGCGCGTGGCCACTATTAACAACGCCTGATGGAACGGTAACACAAGCCATGGGGTGGCAGGGCTTACCATTGATCAACACCATCATACTGCTCGCCTCTTCAATAACGTTAAGTTTGGCACATGTTGCCCTAGAAAAAGATCAAAGGGCAAAAGTAAAAGCCTTTTTAGGGTTAACGGTACTGCTTGGTATTGGCTTTTTAACTCTACAGGTTGAAGAGTATATACATGCCTATCAAGAACTTGGTTTAACTCTTCAATCTGGAGTTTATGGCAACACCTTCTTTTTACTAACTGGATTTCATGGAGTTCATGTCACGCTTGGGGCGATAATTTTATTTGTGATATGGGTGAGAGTTCTGAAAGGGCACTTTAGTGCGAAAAATCACTTTGCGTTTCAGGCTGGTGCTTGGTATTGGCACTTTGTTGATGTGGTGTGGCTGTGTTTGTTTGTATTTGTTTATGTGTTGTAGAAATAGGCGACGAATGTAATTTGATTAAATCAAACTGAGCAGCCAGACAAATAATAAGAATCACAGCTATAGAGGCGTATACTCGATTTAATAGCTGCTTTGCCATTGACCCTTGTTGCCCTGATTTGAGCATGACGAACATCGCTTTAAATAAACTAAGAAAAATAAATAGCAGAAGTACTACGATAATAATTTTAATCATAAGGAGTGTCCGTGAATTTAGGTGCACTTTTTAAAGGTAGATCAAAAACGCCTATATTGGCAGCGTTAATCGTGATGTTGTTATGTGTAGCTCTTTCATATTGGCAATGGCAACGTGCAGCCAAAAAGCATGCAATAAACCAACATATAGAGAAGCGACAAGACCAAAACCTTGCAAATAGAAATAATCCTGAAAGTAAAGTTCCTATCGAGCAAATTGATGGTGAAGTGCAACTAACTGGGCGCTTTGTTGCTGGCGCGGTATGGTATCTTGATAACCAAGTAGTAAAAGGCCGAGTAGGTTTTGACGTTATATCTATTTTAGAAGTGAGTAAGACTGGTGAATATGTTGTGGTAAATTTGGGTTTTGTCCCACAGCAAGCAAGTCGAATTCCAACACTTACTTCTCTTTCCGAAACAAAGGTAACTTTCCCTGCATACATTAAAACAAACGTGAGTAAAGGCTTTACGTTGGCTGACTCTGCAGCGGAAAGTCAGCAGGCTCATTCGATAATTCAGTATATTGATCTCGACTACCTATCTAAAGCTTCTAACCGCACTCTATTGCCTATCATTGCATACATGACACATGACGTACTTGGTAGTACTGAGCCACATTACCAACCAGTTGTAATGTCACCACAGAAGCATGAGGCTTATGCTGTTCAGTGGCTGCTGATTGCGTTTTCGGCACTAGTGATCGGATGGAAACTTTCAAAAAAGGAGAGTGGATATGTCTAAGACAGCGATATGGTTTGTCAGTTTGTTCATTATGCCATTACTACTAGCATTCGTTGCACTAAAGTTGGGTTGGCTTCCCAGTAGCACAACTAACCATGGTGAATTTCTACGTCAAGAGGTGAGACAGCCTGCAGTCGTCCAAGATACAGAGTGGAGTATTGTGTATCAGCGTCCAAAGTCATGTAATGAGCAATGCTCTTTGTTGCTTAACAGTCTTCCTAATTTGTATTTGGCACTTGGCAAGCATCAGCAGAAGGTAACTATCGTGGTGTTGCAGAATCAAGGCGAACCTCTTATTGAGCACGCAACTTCATTGCCGCTACAAATCTCCCAACTGCAAGATAACTATATTTACTTGGTAGATAAGACTGGTCTATTTGTTCTTCAGTACGCGCCTATATTAGATCAAAGAAAAACGAGAAGTATACAAAAAGGCTTGCTAAGTGACCTCAAAAAACTATTGAACTACTCTCGCTCAAGCTAGGAGGTTATATATGAATAGAATCAAGCTGGTAATATTTACCTGTTTTGTTACGCTTGCGGTTGTCACTCTTGGTGCTTTCACACGCTTGAGTGACGCAGGTCTTGGCTGCCCTGATTGGCCTGGGTGCTATGGCTTTTTGACTGTGCCCAATGAAGCTCATGAGTTAATCGCTGCAAAAGATCAGTTTCCGCATTTAGAAGTCGAAGCCGACAAAGCTTGGATCGAGATGATCCATCGTTACTTTGCTAGCTTTTTGGGGGCCATTATTCTCCTCCTGGCATGCTTACAATTCTTTAAAAAGCCACAGGTTGAAGGCCCTAATAAACATTACTATTTACTTCTGCTGTTAGTGTTGTTTCAAGGAGCTTTAGGAATGTGGACTGTAACAATGAATTTACAGCCGATAATAGTAATGGGGCATTTACTAGGAGGGTTCAGTATTCTGGCGTTGCTTGTTTTGCTTGCTTTACGACTGAAGCACCGTGACATTATCGCTGATGTCCCAAAACGTCTTGCTCTGATGTGTTATGTAGCGCTTTATATTTTGGTTATTCAAATTGCGCTTGGAGGTTGGCTAGCTGCCAACTATGCTGCGCCTCACTGTACAGGCTTACCGCTTTGTGACAACTTACAATTGTTTTCTTGGCAAAGTCTATTTACCCTGCCTGAGCCTTCAGCCACCTACGAGTTTGGCGTGCTCCCTTTTGAATCAAGGGTGTCTATCCATTTTACTCATAGAGTGTGGGCAATTATAACCGTATTCAGTTTACTTATAGCATGCTGGCCTTTATTAAAGCAGGCACAAAATCAGGTGATCAGAAATTCAGCTTATCTGGTATTAGTGCTGATTACTCTGCAAGTGGCGGTCGGCGCCGCTATCGTTCATTTCCAATTTCCATTGCTACTCACCTTATTTCATAACTTTATGGCAGCCATGGTATTACTAGCTATGGTGAGACTATGCTTTTTTGTGAATTTAGCGCAAAAAGTAGGAGATAAATATGCACCAGTTAACTAATACTTTTGAATATCAAAGAATAACATCGTTGCTAAAGGCCTATTTTGGCATGTGCAAGTTTAAAGTAGTTTGCATGCTGGTGATCACCGCGTGGGTTGGTCTGGCTTTAGCGCCACAAAGCGATAAAACGCTATTGTCTCAAATCATGAGTCTATTGGGAATCGGCTTGCTGTCGAGCAGTGCCGCAGCAATAAATCATGTGGTTGACAGAGAGATAGATAAAAAGATGGTCAGAACGCGTGACCGACCGCTTGCAACAGAGTCAGTCTCTGTTTCTTCAGCCATAATGTTTGCCAGTACTTTGGCTTTATTCGGCTATGTACTACTCTCCATTTTTGCAAACCAGCTGTGTGCTTTGTTAACTCTCGCTGCGTTAGTTGGATATGCCGTTGTGTATACGTTACTTTTGAAGCGAGCAACCCCCCAAAATATTGTGATTGGAGGGTTAGCTGGTGCTATGCCACCGCTGCTTGGGTGGGTTAGCGAGACAGGACAGCTGGGTGCTGAACCATGGTTATTAGTGATGATAATTTTTGCATGGACTCCACCACACTTTTGGGCTTTAGCCATAGCGCGAAAACGTGACTATGAGAAAGCTGAAATACCCATGCTACCTGTGACACACGGTGATGAATTTACCAAGCTTTGTGTATTATTTTACACCATATTACTGACCGTAATTTGCCTATTGCCTTATTTGGTCGGAATGTCGGGGTGGATTTATTTACTGTGCTCTGGGGCAGTTAATGTGGCCTTTATATATAAGGCCGCAAAGCTTATTAAAACGAAGAGTTTAGAGTATGCTATGCGTGTATTTTATTTTTCAATTTGGCATTTGCTAATTGTTTTCGTAGCACTTTTTGTGGATAAAGCATTTATATGAAAAAAATTCTTTTGATCGTTGTAGTGGCGATATTATCTGGTTGTAGCCCTGCGCCTGACGTGTCTGAAAAAGTAGTTTGGTACCCAAAACCAAAAGAAGTGCAGTCGTTTCAACTTCAAGACCAGTATGGTGAAGTGTTATCCAATCAAGACTTTGCAGGCAAGTGGAATTTACTTTTTCTTGGGTATACCAGCTGTCCTGACGTTTGTCCGATGACATTATTGAAACTGACTCATGTGTATCAATCAATGAAAGATAAGAGTAAATTACAAGTATGGTTCGTATCTGTTGATCCTCACAGAGACTCAAAGGAGCGACGACAAGCGTATATTAGGCACTTTGATCCAACCTTCAAAGCGGTCTCTGCAGAGCATTCGATATTGTTTCCTTTTGTCAGAGATCTTGGCTTGATCTATGCGATAAATCAAGAACAGCAAGAAGAATACTATGTTGATCACAGTGCATCAGTCGCACTAATCAATCCAAAGGGACAGCTGGAGGCTATTTTTAAACCCTCTCATGAAGTTGGAACTGTGCCGACGATCGATGAAAAACAGTTATTAAAAGACCTTAATAGCATAATAAACTAGCTCCATATCGCGTAGCCTGTGCCCTACGCGATTTTATTTCCTACCTCTAACGCTTTCATTATTTGCGGATTTTTATTTAATCTTTGTGGCAATTTTACGATCACAGTCTAAGCTAATTTTATTACTCACTTTTACAGGGATAGTCTTCAGCTCATGTTGAAACTTCCACCAGAAATGGCAATTAATCATGTGGAAAGCTTGTACCATCAAATTTTCCAGGACTCTTTGGAAACATCTGACATTTCTATCGACATTAGCGAAGTGCAAAAAGCAGACACTGCTTCTATCCAGTTACTATGCGCTGTGCAAAAGCACCTACATTCAATGGAGCACAAAATTGTTTGGCATGGTGAAAGTGAAGCGCTCGCACAAGCCGTAAATGAGCTCGGATTAACGCACTATTTATTCCATGGTATTGAAAACTAAGAGGTGATTATGAAAAAGATTTTAGCTGTGGATGATTCTGCCTCTATGCGTCAAATGGTTGGCTTTACATTAAAAAAAGCTGGCTTTGATGTGATAGAAGCAAAAGATGGCAGTGAGGCTCTATCTATTGCAAAACAGCAGGGCTTTGATGCTGTGATCTCAGATGTGAATATGCCAGTTATGGATGGCATAACTCTGATCAAAGAACTTCGTAGCCTGCCTAATTATAAGTTTACTCCTTTGTTGATGCTAACTACTGAATCAGGACTGGATAAGAAAACAGAAGGTAAGGCAGCAGGTGCTACCGGATGGATAGTTAAACCTTTTAACCCTGAACAACTGCTAGCTGTACTAAAGAAAGTCATCAGGTAGACATAAAGGGGCGTCGACATGAGTATTGATTTAAGCCAATTCTTTGATGTCTTTTTTGAAGAGAGCTTTGAGGGGCTGGATGTGATGGAAGCGGAGCTTCTAAACTTACAGCCAGGGCAAGAAGATTCGGAGACCATCAATACCATATTTCGTGCAGCGCACAGTATTAAAGGTGGAAGTGGAACATTTGGCTTTACATCCGTATCTAACTTCACCCACGTTTTAGAGACCTTGCTTGATCAAATCCGTGATGGTAGACGTCAACTAGCAGCTGAACATGTAAATCTTTTACTTCAGTCCGTCGATTGCTTAAGAGCTCTATTGACAAGCTTGCAAGCTGAAGAAGAGCCTGACCTTTCTGTGGCGAATACGTTACGAGAGAAGTTTGAAGGGATTTTAGGCGCTCAACAGTCGCAAGATGCTCAGACCTCACCAAGCCGAGAGGTAGCTCCTGAATTACAAACCTATCAAATTGACTTCAAACCGCTTACACACCTTTTTAAAACTGGCAATGAGCCTTTGTATATGTTGAGTGAGCTGTCCGAACTCGGGGATTTGGAAACGCACGCCTTTTGCGATGCAATTCCAGATATTGAAGGGTTTAACCCTGAAGACTGCTACCTAAGTTGGCGTTTATATTTAAACACTAGCCACTCTGAGTCAGCTATTAGAGAGGTTTTCGAGTGGGTTGAGGATGACGCCGAGATAGTGATCACGTTGTGTGGCGGCCTATTTGAAAATGATAGTGCTCCAGAAGTGAATATAGCGTCCAAAACAGATACTGAATCGCAAGTAGCGCAAAAAGAAACTCAGAACAATCCAGAAACCACTCAAAAACCGACCGCCATGGCTAAGCCTAAATCTGAGGTGAATAAGAAGTCAGGCGAATCTACATCAATCAGAGTAGGTATAGATAAAGTCGACTCACTGATAAATATGGTGGGTGAATTAGTAATAACGCAAGCAATGTTAACTCAACTCGGCGAACAAGAGCCCACAGAGCATACATTGGCTGCAATGCAAGAGGGGTTGGCACAGCTGGCTCACAACACCCGAGACTTGCAAGAAAACGTAATGCGGATAAGGATGTTACCTATTAGTTTCGTCTTTAGTCGCTTTCCACGCTTGGTTAGAGATACATCGCAGAAGCTGGATAAACAAGTAGCGCTCAAGCTACTTGGCGAACAAACAGAGTTAGATAAAACAGTGATGGAAAAAATCTCTGATCCTATGGTGCATCTTGTAAGAAACTCGTTAGATCATGGATTAGAAACACCCGAGGAAAGAATTAAAGCAGGAAAGGATCCCGTTGGGACTGTGACGTTAAATGCTTTTCACCAAGGCGGAAATATCGTCATTGAGATTATGGATGATGGCAGAGGTCTCAATACAGAAAAAATCAAGAGTAAAGCCGTGGCGAATGAGTTGGTACAGGCAACAGATGAGCTTACTGTTGAGGAAGTCAATGAGCTTATTTTTAAGCCGGGGTTCTCTACTGCGGATGAAGTAAGTGATATTTCGGGTCGTGGTGTCGGGATGGATGTGGTACGTCGAAATATTCAAGCGCTTAATGGTAGTGTAGAGGTTACTTCGGCCAAGGGAGTTGGCTCAACATTTACGATTCGTCTACCGCTTACACTCGCTATTTTGGATGGTCAGCTAGTCAAAGTTGCGCAACATACCTATATCATCCCCCTTATTTCCATTGTGGAATCACTGCAGATCGATATTAAAAAAGTGAGTAGAGTCGGAAATGGTTTAGAGGTTTTGCGATTGAGAGACGAGTACATTCCAATCATCAGACTCTATCAGTTATTTAGCCATGAAGGAGCAATCGAAGAACTCGACAAAACTCTGCTTGTTGTGGTTGAAAGCGACAACCATAAGGTTGGGCTGCTGGTGGATGACTTACTGGCACAGCAGCAAGTGGTGATAAAAAGCCTAGAAGCGAATTATCAAAAGGTCAATGGCATATCTGGCGCTACTATTCTCGGAGACGGCAGAGTGTCGTTGATTATAGATATCAGTGGCTTAATAAAACTGAGCGGCCTTAAGCGACCCGGAAGTCAAGAGCTGTTGGTAGAGCAGGAGCTAGAAGAGGTGATGACATGATCACTGAGCGTGCAGCAGTTAATGAGCAAATTATGCTGGCTAATAAGGAAGGTGATAAGCAGTTTTTGACCTTTATGATGGCAGGAGAAGAATATGGCATGGATATCTTGGCTGTCCAAGAAATTAGGGGATGGGAAGAGGTAACAGCAATTCCTAATTCACCAAGGTATGTAAATGGTGCAATTAATCTGCGTGGAACCATAGTACCTATCATTGATTTGCGGATCCGCTTTGGCTTACCTCAGATCGAATATGGTGCTTTAACAGTCGTTATTGTCGTGTCTGTGGTCATCAAAGGGATGCAGAAAATTATGGGACTAGTGGTAGATGCAGTCTCGGACGTGTACAGCATCAATGAAGAAACAGCTAAAGATGTACCTGACTTTCAGGACTCGGAAAATAGTCAGTTCGTACAAGGACTAGTCAATGTTGGTGAAAAAATGGTTGTACTTTTAAATTTAAAAAAATTTTAGATCTTGAAGTAAAACATGATGAGCAATCGGTTGTCGGGGGATAACATGCGCGATCACGCACTAGTGAGTCAAGTCAATAGCAGAGTATTAGTTGCCAGTGCCATAATAGTTGTGGGTTTGGCAATCAGTATTCAGATGTTAAACGTGAGTATGTCTACTCAAACTTACGTCGCGATAGTAATTGCGGGCGTAAGCGTTGCATTAGCGGTTTTGCTACTGAAGCAAAGTGTAAACACGCTGCTGGCTAGGTTACAGAGCGTTGAAAGTATTATACCGGCAATCGAAAATAACGATGCAAGCTTACTAAATAACCACTTCAAGGCAGAGCATCCGACGCTGTTCAGAGCAGTAGCTACTTTTTTAAATGATGATATAGCGAATGATAAAGAGCATAACCACAGCCTGTTATTAGCACTCAAAGTTTGTCAAGCAAACATAATGTTGGCTGATGCGTCTCTTAATATCGTTTATTTAAATGATTCCCTTACGAGTATGTTGCGAAAGAATCAGGCCAAACTACAGCAAGAATTACCAGGTTTTAATGTAGATAACTTAATTGGCGCTAACATCGACTCATTTCACCGTAACCCCAGCCATCAAAGAGGTATTTTAGCTAATCTCTCTAGGCCCTATGTTGCCCAGATTATAGTCGCTGGACTTACCTTCGACCTTATTGCAACGCCAGTATTTGATGAAGAAGGTAAACGCTTAGCCACCTTAGTGGAGTGGAAAGACTTAACAAGAGAGCTTGAGGTTGAAAAGAGGCAAGCAGAGTTGGCGAGTCACAATGCGAGAATTTCTAGTGCACTTAATGTTTGTCAAGCTAACGTCATGCTCGCGGACGATAAATTAAACATCGTTTATGTCAACGATTCTGTAGTTAGGATGCTCAGAGATAATCAGCCTCAGCTTAGGAAGTCTCTTCCAAACTTCGATGTTGATAAACTTATTGGTCAATGTATTGATGTATTCCACGAAAATCCAAGTCATCAGAGGCATATACTTGATAAGTTAAACGATGTATATCGTGCTGACATTCAAGTTGCGGGTTTCACATTTGGGCTAATTGCAACCCCAGTTTTTGATGATGACAATAAGCGTATTGGTACGGTGGTTGAGTGGGAAGACAAGACTGATAGGTTAAATCGGGAAGCTCTGGAAAAAGCCGCTGCAGCAGAAAACCTAAGAGTACGAAGAGCGCTGGATAATGTATCGACGAACACCATGATCGCAAACGAAAAGTTTGAAATCGTATACTTAAACCGCGCAGTCAAAGAAATGATGAGAAGTGCCGAAGGTGATTTAAAGCGTGATTTGCCAAACTTTGACAGCAGGCAGCTTATGGGGGCTAATATTGATGTTTTCCATAAAAATCCAAGTCATCAGCGTAGTATGCTCTCTCGTCTTGAATCTGAGTACAAAACTGAGATAGCCGTTGGCGGACGTACCTTTAGTTTGGTGGCAAATCCCATTTTTGATAGTAATAACGAACGTGTAGGAACCGTAGTTGAATGGAACGACAGAACCAAGGAAGTCCAGATTGAAAAAGAAGTCGCAGGACTAGTGCAATCAGCTAACAGTGGTAACTTAAGTGTTCGTTTATCTGATGAGGGTAAAGAAGGATTTTATTTGCGATTAGCACAAGGACTTAATAGCTTAGTTGCGACTGTCGATGAAACAGTTACTGACATGGGAGAAATGCTGGATTCGTTGGCTACGGGTAATTTAACCCAGCGGATAGAGGGAGATTATCGTGGTGCTTATGAGAAACTGAAAAAGGACGCCAATACCACGGCTGAAAAATTGACCGAGGTGTTAGGCCGGATCCGCACTTCAGCAAACCTAGTCGCAAGTGGCGCAGAAGAAATATCACAAGGCAATGCTGACTTGAGTCAGCGGACTGAAGAGCAGGCATCTTCCTTAGAGGAAACGGCTTCTAGTATGGAAGAAATGACCAGTACAGTTAGGCAAAATGCGGATAATGCAAAAGTTGCGAATCAACTGGCAGAAGAAACGTGTGATAAGGCAACTAAAGGTGGAGAGGTTGTTACTCGCGCGGTAGAAAGTATGTCAGAAATAAACAGCTCGAGTAAAAAAATAGCTGACATCATAGGGGTTATAGATGAAATTGCTTTCCAAACAAACTTACTTGCCTTAAACGCGGCTGTGGAAGCCGCGCGAGCAGGTGAACAAGGACGTGGATTTGCTGTTGTTGCTGGAGAGGTGAGAAACTTAGCACAGCGCTCCGCGGCGGCGGCAAAAGAAATTAAAGATTTAATACGAGATAGTGTCAGCAAAGTCGAAGATGGCACATTATTGGTGAATGAATCAGGCGAAACCCTAAAAGGGATTGTGGAGTCGGTGAAGCGTGTAACAAACATGATCTCGGATATTGCTGAAGCCTCTGTTGAGCAAAGCTCTGGGATAGAGCAAGTGAATAAAGCCGTTTCCCAAATGGATGAGATGACCCAACAAAATGCCGCACTAGTTGAAGAGGCGTCTGCTGCTGGTGAGTCTATGGCTGAGCAAGCAAACGATATGAGAAAGCTTCTGAACTTTTTTACGCTAGACGACCTAGCTAGTCACAGCCACGATGTGAGCTCGTCAAAACGTCATTATGATATTCAAGAGAAACAACCACCCAAGCACACCATGATACCGAGCAAAACATCATTGCAAAACACAAAAAACAACCAGTTTGCTGATGATTCTGAAGAGTGGGAAGAGTTTTAGCATAAGGTGTGTTTAGCTGGTATAAAACCAGCGTGATGAGTAAGATTGAGGGAATATTGCGATGCGAGAGTTTTTGCTTACAGATAAGGACTTCTCTGAGGTTTCGGCTCGAGTATATGATGCTTGTGGCATAGTGCTTGGGCCACATAAAAAAGAAATGGTGTATTCGCGGTTAGCAAGACGCATACGCGCTAATGGCTTGAGTTCATTTGCTGAATATCTATCATTTTTAGAAAAAAATGAAGACGCAGAATTTAGTCACTTTATTAATTCTATAACTACAAATTTAACCTCTTTTTTTAGAGAAAATCATCACTTCGAATTTCTGGCAAAGACGGTGGTGCCAGAAATTACTACTCGGCATAAGCAGGACAAAAGGGTGAGGATATGGTCTGCGGGGTGCTCAACGGGTGAAGAGCCATACAGTATTGCAATGACAGTTGCTAACGCATTTCCTAATGATTGGGATGTAAAGGTGCTGGCAACAGATTTAGATTCAAATGTATTAAGTAAGGCGAGTATCGGAGAGTACACCGCAAATAATGTCACAGGTTTGGACGAAGATAAATTGAAAAAATGGTTTCTGCGTAGCGCAGATGGCGGTACATATAGAGTCAAACCAAAATTACAGTCTTTCATTCATTTCAAGCGCTTGAATTTGCTGGAACCATGGCCAATGAAAGGGCCGTTTGATACCATATTCTGTCGTAATGTTCTGATTTATTTTGATAAAAAAACAAAAGACAAACTTTTCGAGCAGTACCATCGGATGCTAGTACCGAATGGATATTTGCTAATTGGGCATTCTGAAACCATGGGTAAGGAGCACTTGCAGTTCAAAAACTTAGGTAAAACCATTTATCAAAAAGGCCAGTTGAATGAGAGAATTTAAGCCTGTTTTAAGGGGCTTTGAACACGTTAAACGGTTTTGGGACTCAGGACGAGCGATGGTTGTTGCAAAAGTATTGCCTGGAGAGTTTTATGTATCTAAACAAGATGAGCTAATTTCAACCGTACTTGGCTCGTGTATTGCCGCATGTGTGTATGATGAGAAGTTAGGGATCGGGGGGATGAATCATTTTATGCTACCCGGTGCAAAGTCCCTACGAGAGGTTCATGCTGATGATCTTAATTGTCGCTATGGTAACTGGGCGATGGAATATTTAATAAACGAAGTTGTTAAAAACGGCGCATCTAGAGCGAACTTAAAAATTAAATTGTTTGGTGGCGGTAAGATAATTAGTTCAATGACGGACATCGGTGAGGGGAATATCCGATTTGCCCAAGCTTATGTTGAGGAAGAGTGTTTGAAGCTAATTTCCCAGGATGTAGGTGGTCCATGGCCAAGGAAAGTTATTTTTCATCCTCAAAGTGGTAAAGCACAGGTAAAAAAACTGCGCACCATGCACAATAACACGATTGAGCAACGTGAGGTACGTTACCTACACGACATTGAAGCTCAAGACAACAAAACAGACATCGAGCTGTTTTAAGGGTGAAATATGGTCAAAGTTCTTATTGTCGATGATTCACCGCTAATACGCGGCTTATTAAAAGAAATATTAAATCAGGGGAATGGTATTGAGGTTGTAGGCGTCGCGGAGGATCCGTATCAAGCACGAGAGTTGATTAAATCAACCGCGCCGGATGTGCTGACGCTAGATATTGAGATGCCAAGAATGAATGGTATCAGTTTTTTAAAAAACTTGATGCGTTTGAGGCCTATGCCAGTGGTGATGATATCAACGCTGACACAAGAAGGGTCACCTGCAACTATTGAGGCTTTAGAACTAGGTGCCGTTGATTTTGTTTCTAAGCCGACCAGTCATGTTATAGAGCAACTGCAATCATATTCAGATATTCTGCAGAAAAAAGTAAAAGTCGCAGCCAAAGCCAGAGTGCGAACATTTAAAGCACCAAAGTCAGAAAGACAATTAGAGGTAGGAACCTCCTTCACCTTTGCACACAATGCTATTCTTGCTATCGGCGCTTCAACCGGAGGGACGGAAGCTATACGTGAAGTATTAATGCGTCTACCTACTCATGCCCCGCCTGTGGTCATTACTCAGCACATTCCACCCGTATTCAGTACATCTTTCGCACAAAGAATGGACCGAACGTGTGCAGTTTCAGTGAAAGAGGCAGAAGATGGCGATATGTTGAAGCCCGGGCACGTGTTTATTGCCCCTGGTGATAAACACCTCAAAGTCGAGAGAGTATCTTCTGGGTACGTTTGTCGACTGGATGACGGCGAACCTGTGAATAGACATAAACCGTCCGTAGAGGTGTTATTTAATTCATTAGTGCCAATAGGAAAGCATGTTTGTGCAGTGATGCTGACCGGAATGGGCAGTGATGGAGCAAAAGCAATGTTGGCACTTAAAAAGAACGGAGCGAAGACATTCGCCCAGGATGAATTGAGTTCTGTGGTATGGGGAATGCCAAGAGCGGCTTATGAGTTAGGTGCAGTGCAATCTTTGGTGCCACTGAGTAAGGTAGCAGAAACAATGCTTGATGTAGTAAAAAAGTAACGACGGATGAGCCTCAATAGAGCTGGTGCCAGTAGAGGATGAGTGTGAGCGAGTTTATGGCGAAACTCGCTCTAATGCTAACTTAACCCACTGCTATCTCTTTCTAACGAATACAGCTTTGAAAGCACTTCTACCAAGTTGAAGGAGTAAATCTGACGCTAACCGCGTTAAAAATTTCTTATTTAGAACAACTAAATAGCAAAATTTTTGCCTGGTTATCGACAAGACTTTCTCGCCTCAAAATAGACCACTTAATTAAGAAAATTGGTATTATTATCAAATGCTCAGGCTAACTACTGCTGCTCTACAATAACCCAAGGTTGAGAAAACCAATGGTAACGCCCCGGCTCTTGAATAGACGGTGCTGTACAGTTGTATCTTGATCTCCCCTTAGGTAATTCAGCAGGAGTTTGGATCCGAACACTATCTTTTGACTCCCAAACAAGCGTGGCTTGACCAACACCTGAAACGTAACAGGCAAACTGAGTATTGTGAAAGTCCTTAGTTTTGAAATGTAGAGTGATTTGTGGTTTTGTATTACTAGTAACACTATCTGCGTAGAGCATATTTTGTAATTGAAACGCTTTGGTGTCTAATTTCGTTTTGAGGGTCTCAAGGTTGCTGTATATGCCTGAGGCAGGGAACCGAGGGAGGCGCGTAAAATCAGATGTGAGCCCCACCGCACCAGAATGTTGACCAATACCAATTAGCCCTAACTCGCTTACAAGTTCTTGCAATTTACGATTAAATTCGCCGTAAGGGTAAGCTAAGTAGGGGTAATCATGACCGATTTCTTCTTTAATACGCTGTTGTGACCAAGTGATATCTTGCTTGACTCGTGCTCGCCATTCGGCAATGGATTCATCATCAAGCTTTTGATGAAGGTAATCATGCTTGGCACTATGATTCGCTATCGTTGCCCCTCGTTTGGCCAATTTACGCAGTTCATGCCAAGTCATTACATAACTTTTTTGTTCATCGATAAGTTGAGGATTGACAAAAATAGTGTACGGAAAACCAAACTGCTCTAAAAGTGGGGCTGCGGCAGTGATATTGTTTTCATAGCCATCATCAAAAGTGATGGCTATGGTTTTTGCTGGTAGTGTCTGTTCGGATTGCAGTGCATTCAATAGCTTCGGCAGTGGCATCACGTTATAGCCATTGTTTTTAATATAACTCAAGTGTGACTTGAAAGTATCTTCACTGACACTGGTTACCGCAGGAAGTTTTTCACTGACGTGATGATACTGTAAGATGACAGCACCCCAACTATGTGCCGAGAACAGGGCTAAACCAAGAATAATATGTTGTATCAATTTATTAAGTGTTATAAAGCGCAACATCTGAGCCTCTTACTGCTTGCAGGTCCGATGATATTATCAAATATTACGGTGCCACTGTTAGGATTAGTCGATACAGCGGTAATTGGTCATCTAGATAGTGCTCATTTTTTGGCAGGGATTGCGCTTGGGTCTAGCTCTATCTCAGTACTATTTTGGTTGGCTAGCTTTTTGAGAATGAGCACAACGGGCGTAATTGCGCAGTCAAGCGGCGAGCAGGATAACGAAAAGCTCGTGGGTTCACTTTACACTAGTGTGCTGATAGCAATCTGTTTTGCGTTGAGTCTAATTTTATTATCACCATTTTTACTTCAAGTAATCGCATCACTGTCAAATGCGTCTAATGAGGTATTTACACAAGCAAAGCTGTACTTTCAAATTCGTGTATTTAGTGCGCCTGCTGCCATGTTAAACCTAGTGCTACTTGGTTTTATGCTAGGCATGCACTACGGACGCGGGCCATTTTATCTGGTGCTTTTCACTAATGTCGTGAATATTGTTCTGGATGTGTTATTTGTTATCGGTTTTGAGTGGGGGGTCGCGGGGGCTGCGTGGGCATCTTTGATTGCGGACTACGCAGCACTGGGGTTATCAATATTACTGACTATCAATGTTGCTAATAAACATGGGCTTGAGCTAAAGTTCAGCTTTGTAGAACGAGCACACTGGCTGAGTTTGCTGACATTGAATAGGGATATTTTTGTTCGTTCATTGATCTTACAGTTGTGCTTTAGCTTTATGACCTTTTATGGTGCTCGATTGGGAGAAGTTACACTTGCGGCAAATGCTGTATTGCTCAATTTTCTGATGTTAGTTAGTTTTGCAATGGATGGAATTGCCTATGCCTCAGAGGCTAAAGTGGGTACGGCTAAAGGCCGAGCGGATCCTGTTCAATTGCAGTTATGGGTTAAAATAAGCCTGTTTTGGGGAGCGTTATTCGCATTACTTTACAGTATGGTCTTTTATTTTTTTGGTGACTGGATTATTGGCTCTCTTACTACTATACCAGAGGTTATAGCGGCTGCGAGTATTTACTTACCTTGGCTGGTGGCTTTACCTTTAGTGGCAATGAGTTGCTTTTTATTTGATGGAATATTTGTAGGGCTGACTCGGGCAAAGGAAATGCGAAACAGCATGTTGACCTCAGCACTTTTTGGCTTCTTTTTACCTTTTTGGCTTACATACTCACTTGGAAACCATGCGCTATGGCTGGCAATGAGTTGTTTTATGGGATTACGAGGGCTGACATTGGCATATAAATATTACCAGTTGTCTCGTCAGGGAGCATTATTAGCCTAGGCAAAGGGGTCTTGGTTTCTCAGTGCTTGACGGCGTTTTTCTCGTGCTTCTATGACCTGTGAAAACCGATTGGCGAAAATACCGATGTAACCATAAAAGGCACTACACAGACCAATTGGCAATATGAATAAGCCAGCAATCTGAAAACGGTGGTCTTGATAGTATCCAAGCGCAATCAGAATTGCGGCAAGAATAACATCGCATAAACCAAAGAGAAAAAACTTGAGACTTCGCTTAGGGTTAGACCCTAAGCGATAAATGAGAGCTTTGCTCATTAATAGTAAGAGTGCTCGCCGCGCGCATGCTCCGTGATGTCACGCACACCATTAATTTCGTCAAACTTTGCAACCATCTCTTTTTCGATGCCTTCTTTTAACGTGACATCAATCATTGAGCAACCATTACAGCCGCCGCCAAACTGAAGTACAGCAATACCATCTTCAGTAATTTCGACTAGACTAACTTGGCCACCATGGTTTGCTAATTGTGGATTCACCTCAGTGACCAACATATGCTCCACACGTTCAGCAAGGCTTGCGTCTTCGCGTAGTCGTTTTGCTTTTGCATTTGGTGCTTTGAGAGTTAGCTGGCTACCCATTTTATCGGTAACGAAGTCGATGTCGGCTTCGTCTAGAAATGGTGCACTTTCTTCATCAACAATAGCTTCAAATCCATTGAATGGTAGACGGATATCGCTGGTTTCAACAGCGTCTGCTGGGCAATATGACACGCCACACTCAGCCTGAGACGTGCCTGGATTAACCACGAAAACTCGAATGTTGGTGCCTTCAGCTTGATCTGCTAATAGCTTTGCGAAATGGCTTTGTGCAGAATCTGAAATACGGATCATAATTCGCTCTATACTTGACTAAATTACTTGGTTAATACGTATCATACTCTCCTCATCGTATTGTCGCTAGTGTTCAGCGTAAAAATTTGGCAATCGACAGAGTGCTTGTTAGCTTGAAAAGTACACAGAACTAAAGGAAACCATCATGCGCTTAATAAGCTGTTTTATCTTGTTGCTGAGCTTCAGCTTGCAGGCAAAACCGGTTGCATATTATTTTGGTAACGACGTGGAGTTTGACTCAAGTATTACTACCCCAAAACAGGCATTTGGTTATGAGGTGGGCCAGTGGCATTTACGCCATGATCAAATTGTCCACTACCTTCAGACACTCGCTAAAGAGAGTCCAAGGCTCAGCATTGAAACGATAGGCTACAGCCATCAAAAGCGACCACTATTATTATTAAAGGTAAGTTCGCCGAAAAACCAGCAGAACCTAGCCCGCATTCAACAAAATCACTTGGCCTCAATCGGTGATGACTCAAACCGCAGTGATAAACCTGTGGTGATGTGGATGGGATACAGTGTGCATGGCAATGAGTCGTCTGGCAGCAATGCGGCTGTTTTACTTGCTTACTATTTGGCCGCGGCGCAGGGGAAGTGGGTATCTCAACTATTGGATAATGCTATTATACTGCTAGACCCTGCTTTGAACCCTGATGGGCTTGCCCGTTTTGCAACGTGGGTTAACAGTAATAAAAGTAACTCTCCATCGACCGATCCTGCACATCGTGAACACTCGGAGGCTTGGCCTTCAAGTCGCACTAATCATTATTGGTTTGACTTAAACCGTGATTGGCTGCTGTTACAGCATCCGGAATCACGTGCGAGGATCAAAGCTTTTCATAATTGGAAGCCCAATATATTAACGGACTTTCATGAAATGGGCCCCAACAGCACCTATTTTTTTCAACCTGGGATCCCATCTAGAACGCATCCTATTACACCTGCGGAGAATACCCAGTTAACGAACTTGATTGGTAAATTTCATGCCAAAGCTTTAGATGCACAAGGTAAGCTATATTTCACTCAAGAAAGTTTTGATGACTTTTACTATGGTAAAGGATCAACTTATCCAGATGTGAATGGCGCAGTGGGAATTTTATTTGAACAGGCGAGCAGTCGAGGACACGCTCAAGAAACCCAATATGGTGTGCTCAGCTTTGCTGAAACGATTAAAAACCAAGTGACTACTAGTTTATCGACTTTTCAAGCAGGCATAACACATAGACGTGCTTTACTGGAATATCAGCAACAATTTTACCAACAAGCAAAGGTGCTTGCGAGTAAAGATGATACTAAAGGGTATGTGGTTGCACGTGGTCAAGATAGCTATCGCTTTGAAGCATTCATTCACTTATTAAAGCAGCACCAGATTGAGGTAAAGTATTTATCAAAAGAAAAAGAAATTGACGACCAAGTATACCAACAAGGTGATTTATATATTCCACTGGAGCAGCCGCAATATCGATTGATCAAAGCATTGTTTAGCACGCAAACGCATTTCAACGATAACACATTTTATGATGTCTCTGGCTGGACAATACCTTATGCTTACGATCTTGATTTTGTTGCATTGAAAAGTGAGTGGGGGCTGAAGTTAAGTGATAACACGAATACTGAAAAACAAAAGCTTACACCAGTAGAAGATAGCTATGCGTACGCGATAAGCTGGCATCATTATTTGGCTCCACAGCTAGCTAATCGTTTGTTGCAAGGTGGGGTAAAAGTAGCAGCTGCTATGTCACCATTTTCGGCATCGACCACTTCTGGTAAACAACACTTTCAGGCTGGTACTTTGGTGATTGCTCGCGGAATTCAACAACAAGATGATTGGTATGAGCAATTAAAAACGATCACAAGTGAATTAGGACTGCCAGTATATAGTGTCACCACAGGGCTGACTGAAAGCGGTATAGATTTAGGTTCAAGACAAATGCTGCAACTGCAAAAGCCAGAAGTACTTATTTTTGCAGGTGCAGGTATTAGTCAATATGAAGTAGGCGAGCTTTGGTATCACCTAGATAGGCACCTGATGCTGGCTCCCTCTATCGTAGAAAAGCAGATGATAGATAAGCTTGAACTTACGCGCTATAGCCATATTTTGTTAGCGGATGGCAAGTACAATGATTTAAGTGATAAAGTAAAAGCCAAAATACATAGTTGGGTAGCAAAAGGAGGAGTGATTTGGGGCCACAAGCGTGGTGCACAATGGCTTATAGAACAGCAGCTCCTTGATGCAGAGATGACTTCTAGCAAAGAAATGCGCAGACAATTTGATACTAAAAATCTGACTTTTGCAGACAAAGACCGATTGTCCGCGAGACAGCGTATTGCCGGTGCTATTTTTGATACTCGACTTGACCTTAGCCACCCACTCTCTTTTGGTTTTGAGAATAAAGAGTTGCCAGTGTTTAAGAATAGTACTTGGGTTATGTATCGCAAAGATAAACCTTTTATTGAGTCGCTAGCCTATACTAGTGCTCCGCTATTGTCGGGCTACGCCAATACTACTAATGTTGAACAAATAGCAAGCTCTTCAGCTCTTATTGCATCAAAAGCTGGTCGTGGAGTTGTGGTCGGTATGGCTGATAACCCTGTCTTCCGCGGTTTTTGGTATGGTTCAAGCAGGCTATTAAACAATGCGTTGTTCTTCGCTCAAGGCGTGCGATAGTCAGAGGCAATAAACATGAAATAAAGCGAAAATAATAAACCCATTACCAGCTAACCTTCAAACGGTGTGAGGCTAATACTCATCGCCCACACCGACTTGGCCCCTTGCTGTTTGCAGGCTTTAGCTGCCGCATCCATTGTTGCTCCTGTTGTGATCACATCCTCTAGCAACAGAATGTTTTTTCCCTCAATAGGGGTTACGGTTGAAAACGCACCACGTAAATTTACTTTACGGCGAGCTTTACTAAGAGTGGATTGCGCCTGAGTTTTTTTGTTTCTTATTAAAACTGTTGGTTGTAATGGTAACCCCTGCCATATTTGCTCCACCTGATTGTAGCCTCTTTGAATGAAGCGAAAGCGGTGTAAAGGTAAGCAACACGCTACATCTACGCAGAGGGGGGATGCTTTTTGAAATCGCTGCCAGAGTGTATGCGCCAAGATACTTAGCGCACACTGGTGTACTTTATTGTGGTGAAACTTAATCCCTTGAAGCCAGTGTGAAATGGGTGGCCGATACCAGCTTACCGCACTTAATCCATCACAGTGATCAAGGCTTACCAAGCGTTTGATATTAGGATAACTTAAGAGATTTATCTCCTTATCATCAAAATCTAAGCATGTTGGTAAACAATATTTGCACACAGGATCCGGTGCGCGTTGTCCGCAACTGGTACAAATTTGTGTGATTGCGCTTGTAAAGCACCTGTTGAGTTGGAGCATTGCTTTCCATCCTAGGTTAGCTATCATGGCTTCAAGTGTGGTTGAGAGAAGAAACAAATGCAAAATGAAGTCGTATTTCTTCACGGTTGGGGAATGAATAAGGCTGTGTGGCAATTATGTGAAGCCACATTACAAAGTGAAGTACCCTATACACTCAAATCAATAAATCTTCCTGGATTTGGAGGTTCAAGTAGTGCCGCAGGTGGTTATATACTTGAAAAAAATGCAGAGCTAATCGCCGAGCAGTTGTCCTGTCAGAGTGTTGTTGTTGGTTGGTCGTTAGGTGGGCTATTTGCACTTTACTTGGCGAAACATTTTCCAGAAAAAGTGAGTAAAGTAATATTGGTCGCTTCCACTCCACTTTTTGCTGAAAAGTTTAATTGGCCGGGCATTGCTCCTAAAGTGTTAAATAACTTTGCGACACAACTGACAACGAATACAGGTAAAACCATTGAGCGCTTTTTGGCTATTCAAGCGATGGGAAGTGAACATGCTAGAGATGATATTAAACAGCTTAGAACCTTACTTGGGCAGCTTCCCCAAGCGGAAGATAAAGCGCTTTCTGGCGGACTTACGATATTAGAAACAGTGGATCTACGAGATATGTTTGTAGAAATTGAACAACCAATATCGGGTATTTTTGGCCGTTTAGATTCACTTGTACCGCATGCTGCGATAGATCAAATGCGCCAATTGAACCCTAAATTTGAGAGTCATGTTCTGCCAAAAGCGTCTCATGCACCATTTATTTCGCACAAAGATACGTTTATATCATTACTAAAATCAATTATTTAAATAAGCAAAATAATAAAGCGGCAAAAAATTGCCGCTTTTCCTTTCCTTTGTTGATTTTTTGCGCAATAATTAGTCAGTAAGAAAAGGTCTATTTAATAGGTGTGCTTATGCCAATAGGTGATGTGCTAAATAACGGGATTGATGGTTACAACCGTGCTGCTCAAGGCATCGCTCAGGCGAGTGCCGATATTAATAGAGCCGCAGCTGAAGAGCAAACGTCCACAGACCGTGCATTTGGGCGACAGTTACAAGGGGCGAGTACCGAAGAAGCGGTGACTGCGCCTGTTAGTGAGACCCCGAGTCTCACTGAGTCTGTTGTTGCCTTGAAAGTGGAAGAATTTAATGCGAAAGCCAATGTGCAAAGCATCCGCACAGCAGACGAAGCACTAGGTACGTTGATTGATATAAAAGTGTAATGAACATAGTAACGCCACCACCGGCGATGAACCTCAACACTGCCAACGTGTACACCGAATCGGTCGTACGCGACAACCAGCTACGTGAAGCGATCCCCAAGGCAACCCCTACTAACCCTTCATTTGCAGATAACCGTAATCTCTCTGATTCAGAAAAAGGCAGAGCGTCTGAGCCTGATGAAACCAAACTTTATGGCTCTGATGGAAAAACCGAGCAAGGTAAGAAAGTAGAAGGTAAAGGAGAGGAGCAGCAAGAGGAAGGCCAGGAAAAAGGTAAAAGTGAGCAAGAACAGCAGCAAGCTGAGCAGGAAGAACAAATTGTTCAAGAGTTAAAGGCTCGAGATAGAGAGGTTCGATTACACGAACAAGCTCATGCTAGGGTTGGGGGGCAGTATGCTGGCTCTCCAAGTTACGAATATCAGCGTGGCCCTGATGGTAATAATTACGCCATTGGTGGTCAGGTTATGATAGACGTCGCGCCGATCGAAGGAGATCCACAAGCGACGATCGAGAAAATGCAAACGGTGAGGGCCGCAGCATTGGCTCCTGCCGAGCCGTCTGGCGCTGATAGGGCTATTGCTGCAGATGCAACGCAAAAGTTGTCGGCGGCGCAAGCAGATCTTGCTAAGGCTGCTATTAGTGGTGAAGAACAAAATGACAGTCAGCGCGTGCAAAACATTCAAACAAGGCGTTTGAGTGGGGAACAGGCGAAAGCGGAATCTGAAGAAGAGCAAGCAAAGCTCAAACAAGATGCTGACCCTTATGCTGTAGCGATGCCGATAGAAGCTGATCCTGAAATACAAGCCAGGTCGCTTCGGATCTCAGATTTTTACCAACATGTTGCAATGCCAAACCAGCCAGCTTCGCTGTCTGTACAGATTTAACCCTAGATATTGGTCTTCTCCTCCGCGGATCAATGTAGTAATAGCGAGTTAATCCCCCCAAAATCGAAAAGCGCGACTAAGGCCGCGCTTTTCTTTGTTAGCTCATCGAAGTGAGCATTACCCCTATTATTACTTTTTCAGCTTGGCAAATGCTTCTGCAAAGGCATTGCCCATGGCCGCATTACCA
This sequence comes from Pseudoalteromonas sp. PS5, assembly GCF_004103255.1. NCBI lineage: Bacteria > Pseudomonadati > Pseudomonadota > Gammaproteobacteria > Alteromonadales > Pseudoalteromonadaceae > Pseudoalteromonas > Pseudoalteromonas sp. PS5. The sequence continues at coordinate 3,974 of NZ_RCSQ01000097.1, read as the reverse complement.
GCATCTCGTGATTTTGGTTTTGACGGATTTTGTGTTGATTTGCCTTTGTGAGACTTGGTACTTTGTTTTTGTGCTGGGTGATGTGACACCTCATCGTTGAGGCGCATTGTAAAGCTAATTCGCTTACGAGGTACGTCAACTTCAATCACCTTAACTTTTACAATATCACCAGCTTTAACCACTTCACGTGGATCGGAGATAAATTTATCCGTGAGTGCAGAGATATGCACTAAGCCGTCTTGGTGAACACCAACATCAACGAAAGCGCCAAAGTTAGCAACGTTTGACACCACTCCCTCTAAAGTCATCCCGACTTTTAAGTCATTAATGGTCTCAACACCCGCTTTGAATTGTGCTGTTTTAAACTCAGGACGAGGATCTCGGCCTGGCTTATCTAATTCTTTAATAATATCAGTGACGGTAGGTACACCAAATTTCTCGTCTACGTAGTCGTTAGCAACCAAGCGATTTAAAATATCATGATTATCTATCAATGCGTCTACTTCTATATTTTGTTTTGTACAAATAGCCTTAACGACAGGGTATGCCTCTGGGTGTACCGCTGAGGCATCTAATGGATCGTCACCGTTTGCGATGCGCAAAAAGCCAGCGGCCTGTTCAAAGGCTTTTGGCCCCAAGCGCTCAACTTTCTTGAGTGCTTTACGATTAGTGAAAGAGCCGTTTTCATCGCGATATTTGATGATATTGCTGGCTAAAGTTTTGTTTAACCCCGAGACTCTGGTTAATAATGGGATTGATGCGGTATTCACGTCTACCCCAACAGAGTTTACACAGTCTTCCACAACGGCTGTTAGTGTTTGTCCTAATTGGCTCTGCGAGACATCATGCTGGTATTGGCCAACACCGATTGATTTTGGCTCTATTTTTACCAGCTCTGCAAGCGGATCCTGTAGTCTCCGTGCGATAGAAACTGCCCCGCGCAGTGACACGTCAAGATCTGGAAATTCATTGGCTGCAAACTCAGATGCAGAGTAAACCGATGCACCTGCTTCACTCACCATGATTTTATTGAGCTTGAGTTCTGCGGCATTCTTTAACAGCTCTGCTGCAAGTTTATCGGTTTCTCGTGATGCCGTACCATTACCTATTGCAATGAGTTCAACTTTATATTGGCGACACATTTGCTCAAGTGTCTTGAGTGACTTTTCCCATTGGTTTTGAGGCGCATGTGGATGAATAGTGCTAGTGGCAATCAATTTTCCTGTTTTATCGACAATGGCAACCTTACATCCAGTGCGAAGGCCAGGATCGATACCCATAGTCGTTTTTGCACCGGCCGGCGCTGCCATTAACAGGTCTTTTAGATTTTTAGCAAATACTTCGATGGCATCGAGTTCAGCCTTTTCGCGCATAGCACCCAAAAATTCATTTTCTAAGTGTAATGATATTTTGATCTTCCAGGCCCATTGCACCACGCTCATCAGCCATTCGCTCGCTGGCGCGCCTGAAACCGCAAGAGTATAATGATCGGCAATGATCTGCGCACAAAATTGATTAGCGTCTTCGACACTTGGCTCAGGATTGATTGAAAGCTGCAGTACTCCTTCATTACGTGCTCTTAACATTGCCAAGGCGCGGTGAGAAGGGATTTTATTTAATAGCTCATTGTGCTCAAAGTAATCGCGATATTTGTTGCCAGTCTCTTCTTTACCTGTGATGACCTTCGCTTCTATTTGCGCATGCTCTTTGAGATGGGCGCGAAGCTTAGCAAGTAATTTTGCATCTTCTGCAAAGCGCTCCATTAAGATAAATTTAGCACCATCTAGCGCAGATTTGCTGTCTGCGACTCCTTTATCTGAGTCAATAAAGGTTGCTGCTTGTTGCTCTGGGTTAAGGTTTGGATCGTTAAATAGCGCGTCAGCGAGTGGCTCAAGTCCAGCTTCAATGGCTATTTGCCCTTTCGTTCTGCGCTTTGGTTTGTAAGGAAGGTACAAATCCTCTAATACGGTTTTGCTATCAGCCGCTTGGATTTCTGCATGTAGTTCAGGCGTGAGCTTGCCTTGTTCATCAATGGTTTTGACAATAAACTCACGGCGCTCATCTAGCTCTCTTAGGTAGCTTAACCTTTGCTCAAGTAAGCGTAGTTGGGTGTCATCTAGGCCACCTGTTGCCTCTTTACGGTATCGTGCAATGAATGGTACGGTTGACCCTTCGTCTAGCAAAGTGATAGCAGCATTAACTTGCTGTTCTTTGGCGTTAAGCTCAGTTGCTAAACGTTGTGCGATATTGCTCATGCAAAATCCTTATACTCATCTTAATCAGTTTGTGCAGGCCCGATATAAAAGTGCGTTAAGTTGGGCAAGCAAAATTCAGTTCAATGTTATCATTGTTCCGTGTTATTACGATATTCGATTTGGTTGATAAACCAAAGTCTCTGACTGTGGGCTGTCTTGACCATGATTTCATCATCTACTTGTTTACCTAATAAAGCGCGAGCCATAGGCGCATCGATGGAAATATAGTCATTACGTTCGTATATTTCATCAGGCCCTACAACACGAAATACGCGCGTTTCTCCGTCTTCGCTCTCTACCTCTACCCATGCACCAAAATAGACTTTGCCGTTTTGTTCAGGGCTATACTCCACGACTTTAAGTTCAGGTAAGCGCTTGCGCAAAAAGCGTACTCGCCTGTCAATTTGTCTCAGTAGGCGTTTATTGAACGTGTAGTCAGCATTTTCTGAGCGATCGCCTAAGCTTGCGGCCCAATTAACTATTTTGGTAATTTCTGGACGTTTTTCAAACCACAGATGGTCATGTTCTTGCTGTAGTTTGCGGTATCCCTCGGGTGTGATTAAATTCGTTTTCATGTAGCTTAGGTCTGTTGAGTTAAAGCGTTGTAATGTTCGGTAACAATCTAGTATCAATGTATGGTGTCACAAAGCACTAAATTCAATTATATTTAAGCATAATAATACATAGTCCAGATTTACGATGAGCGTTGAATGAACAGGAATAGAAGTTGCGTGCGCAATACCGCAACTCGGTGAACGTTAGTAAATTGATAAATAGAAGAAATGAAAATGGGAAACGAAACCACCAAAGTTCTCGTCGTTGACGATGATATGCGCTTACGTAGTTTATTGGAGCGTTATTTAGTTGAGCAAGGGTTTATTGTACGAAGTGCTGCTAACTCAGAGCAAATGGATAGATTGCTAGAGCGAGAAAACTTCCACCTGATGGTATTAGATTTGATGCTTCCGGGAGAAGATGGTTTATCTATATGTCGCCGTTTGAGGCAAAAAGAAAACGAAATCCCGATCGTGATGTTGACGGCCAAGGGTGATGAAGTGGATCGGATTATTGGTCTTGAGCTTGGTGCAGATGATTATATTCCAAAACCATTCAATCCCAGAGAGTTGCTTGCCCGTATTAAAGCTATTTTACGCCGTCGTGCGAAAGAAGTGCCGGGGGCTCCTGCTGCTGAGGAAAACGAGGTTAGTTTTGGTGATTTTACACTTAATCTAGCTACTCGAGAAATGCAGCATGGAGAAAATACAATTTCACTGACCTCTGGTGAATTTGCAGTATTGAAGGCGCTAGTTAGCCACCCAAGAGAGCCTTTAAGCCGTGATAAGTTAATGAATCTTGCCAGAGGCCGAGATTATAGTGCGCTAGAGCGTAGTATAGATGTTCAGGTCTCTCGACTGCGTCGGATGATTGAAGATGATGCGTCAAATCCGCGTTATATCCAGACCGTATGGGGTCTAGGTTACGTGTTTGTGCCTGACGGCGTGAAGTAGCTGCGATGTTACCAAGAAGTGCTTTTGGGCAAACCGTTTTCTTTGTTGGTGCTTTGCTGCTGATAAATCAGGTTGTGTCATATATTACTGTCACCCTTTATGTGTTTAAACCGACATTTGAACAAGTCAATTTAATGTTAGCCAAGCAAGTCAAAACGGTCTTCATTGATTGGGAAGAGGGAGTTGAGGTTGGCAGTGAGTTATCTCAAAA
>NZ_RCSQ01000096.1:0-58924 GCF_004103255.1 Pseudoalteromonas sp. PS5 | reverse complement strand
TTTTGCCTTGCCTATATGGATGTAGGTACCTTAGCGATAGCAGGACGCGGTAGCGGAGTTATCGAAAAGATTTACTCACCTCAAAATAGACTACAGTATTAAGATAATTGGTGTAAGTCGACATCAGTCACTTGTGCATATTTCCTAAATGTAAATATAGACGGCTGAGATTGCTGCGAATTCTATCCAGATTCTCAACAATGTCTATAGGTTTGGCCGCAAATATTTGCATTTTTTTAAAATGTAATTTGATAGTAATCAAAGCGCTTGTCTATACGCCGATTTCGCATATTTGCGAAGAATCCCTCAATTGAAGCGTTACATCGACTATGGTTGTCGCCGCAGGAGTTGTGCCACTGAGCTGCTCTGAGAGGGTTTGACAAGTGCGTCTACATATCTCGTTAATATCTATTTTTACACTACTCAAGGAGGGGGTCATAAACTGAGAATCAGCAAAATCATTGAAACCAATCACTTTTATATCTCTACCTGGTGAAAGTCCAATCTCCCGCATCGTATCTACAACGCCATAGGCAATAAAATCACTAAAACACATAACCGCATCTATATTACGATGAGTTTCGATCAGTTGTTTGAATGCCTTTTTGCCGGCTCGACGGTTATTTTGGACGTCAATAACAGTCGCCTGATGCTTAACGTGGTGTGATGTTAATGCACTTTGAAAACCCGCCAGTTTAGCCTGGTACTCAAAGCAGTCTTGCTCACCAAGTGCAGCAATATGTCGAGCTCCAACTTCAATCAAGTGAGAAGTTGCAAGGTGAGTCCCCTTTTTATTGTCGGGCAGAATCGAGGGGGCTTTGGCAAAAGCAATTTCTCGCATTATTGTGATGACTAAAAAACCGGAGTCATAAAGATTGTCTAGCCACTGTCGGGAAGTACCTTTGGCAGGGATCATAATGAAGGCAGAAACATTATATTCTTTAAATGCCTGTACCGCTTGCTGTTGACGTTCAATACATTCGTTCGTACTTACCAGCATGGGAACCATACCTAACGTATATACCTGCTTTTCGAGTTCAACAGCTAGTTGTGCGCACAGAGGACAAGTTAAGTCATTCATCACCAAGGCAACTAAATTGGTACGCTTACTTCTAAGTGCAGCAGCCTCTCGGTTGTAGACATAGCCCAGCTTTTCAATTGCATGTAGCACTTTGGCTTTGCTTTTATCGCTCACTTTCTCACTTTGAGTAAGCACGAGAGAGACCGTAGACTTTGAAACTTGTGCTTCTTTGGCAACATCAAAGATGGTGACATTAGCGCGTTTTTTATCATTTTTCATGCTAATTAACCTGAACTTCGGATCATGAATACTTTTCTAACATCTAGATGTGATGCTAACGGCGCTGAATTTACTCCTTCAAATTGAGCAAGTATTAAGTCAAACTGGTATTATCTGTATCAAAATTTTCAGATCGACCAGACTCACCTACTGCGACTTTTCAGGGTTAATGGTACCGCAAGTTTTCTTTACATAACATCGCAAATCTGTGCACATTTTCCAAAAATCATTATATGATCGCACAATGAACGCCCAAGATAGGTGAATACAGTGAAATTATTAAAAAAAGTTGCATTTATCATAATGATAACTGCCGTATCACAAACGGTATTTGCAAATGAACAAGGCTATATGAGGCCTTCTTCAGAACTTGCTAAGTTAGTTGATGCTCCTCTCATTCCAGCTTCAAAGTTGAGCGCTAACGGAAAATGGCTTGCGCTAATGCAGCGTAATCGAGTCCTTTCTCTTGAAGAGCTAGGTACACCGGAAAAAGCATTAGCAGGCATTAAATTTAATCCTGAGAGCTTTATGAGAACGTCCAGTCGACAATATAGCTCAATTGAATTTAAACATGTGGATACTGGGGCGCTGATCAAAGTACAGGGTCTACCTGAGGGTAAAATAAAGGCACCTAGCTGGAGTGCAGATAGCCGTTATCTGGCGTTTATTCTTGAGCAAGCGAACAGCTCTACGCTGTGGGCATTTGATATAGAAAAGCGCGCTCTGAAGCAATTAACGCAATCGACTTTAAATGGAATAGTGACCTCAACCCCTTATCAATGGCTGCCTGACAGCACTGCAATTGTTGCAAACATTGCGGTTAACCATGGCAAACAACCGAGCGAGCGTGATAGGTCGCAGTTGGCGCCAATCGTGCAGACAACATCTGGTAAAAAAGCATCGACCAGAACTTATCAAAACTTATTATCAAGCCCTTATGATATTCAGTTGTTTAAATTTTATGCTGAAGGCCAACTGATAAAAATTAACCTTAATTCAGGTGCCCAAAAAATTGGTAACCCCACCTACTTGAAAGACTTTTCAATCTCTCCTGACTCAACCAATCTAATTGTAGGCATGATGGATGACCCATTTTCTTACCAAGTACCGTATAGCCGTTTCCCTGCGGTATGGCAGGTGTGGGGCATGAGAGGGTTCCCGCTATTTGAAGTAGCAAGGCAACCTGTTGCAGACGCCTTACCCGCGGGCTTTGACAGTGTGAGAGAAGGGCCTCGTAAAATCCAGTGGCGGGACGACAAAGGGGCAACTCTTATCTGGGCTGAGGCGCAGGATGGTGGTGATATGAGCAAAGATGTTGAATATCATGACTATTTGTACACAATTAGTGCACCTTTCAAAAAAGAGCCTGAATTATTTGCAAAAGTTGAACGACGCTTTGCAAGTATTCAGTGGGCTGATAATAATGTCGCTATTTTAAATGAGTGGCGCTTTTCAGATCGTAGTGTGCGCGCTTCGATATTCTCGCCTCGCAACCCGGATATGAACCGCGTGGTGTTTTCAGAGCGAAGTTATAATGATGCCTACAAAGACCCTGGTAATTTTATTTATGAAAACAGTGATTTAGGCTCTCGTGTACTGAAGCTAGTTGGTGGTCGCTATTTATTTTTAACCGGCAATGGCGCATCTGATCAAGGCAATATCCCATTTCTAGATCGATTTGACGTAAAAACGAATACATCGACTCGGCTATGGCAATCTAGTGCACCTTATTATGAAAGAGTTCGGGCATTACTCGATGACGAAGGAATGCGGTTTGTTACTGTACGTGAGTCACGTCAAGAGCAGCCTAACTTTTTTGTCCGTGATTTACAATTTGATACGCTAGAACAGTTAACAAAGTTTCCACACCCATATCCTGCATTTAAAGGAGTTGTGAAAGAGCAAATCAAATATAAGCGCGATGATGGTGTTGAACTATCGGGTAATTTGTATTTGCCAACCAACTATGATCCCTCTAAAGGCAGAATACCGGTATTAATGTGGGCATACCCACTTGAATATAAAGATAAAGCGGTTGCTTCTCAGGTACGAGAGTCACCTTATCAATTTCCTTATATTGGTTATTGGGGACCCATGCCTTACCTTGCCAAAGGTATCGCTATTTTTGATGATCCAACTATGCCTATAGTGGGAACCGGAGACTCCGAGCCGAATGACACTTTCAGAAAGCAGCTGGTGGCAAGTGCTCAAGCTGCGGTGGATACGTTAGTTGAGAAAGGGATTGCTGACCCTGAGCGTATCGCGATTGCAGGTCATTCATACGGTGCATTTATGGTTGCGAATCTCTTAGCGCACAGTGATTTATTTGTTACCGGTATCGCACGCAGTGGTGCGTATAACCGGACACTGACTCCATTTGGTTTCCAAGGTGAGCCTCGTAGTTTTTGGGAGGCACAAGATGTGTATGCCAATATGTCACCTTTCTTCCACGCGGAAAAGATTAACGAGCCTATGTTAATGATCCATGGTGAGGAAGACCCAAATTCAGGCACTTTCCCAATGCAGTCTAAGCGGATGTTTGCTGCAATGAATGGCTTGGGTGGTAATGCAAGGTTAGTCATGTTACCTGAGGAAGGTCATGGCTATAAAGCACGAGAGAGCATCCTACATGTTCTTTGGGAGCAAGAGCAGTGGCTCGATACCTATTTGTTTCCAGAAAAAGCGCAAGAAGAGATAGAAATGTTGCCTAATGAACCGGCCGCTATTGCAACACAGGCTATTGTTGAGCAGTAAACATACTTTCATCTAAGCGCAGTACTGCGCTTAGATGAAAACTAAAAATTCGAGATAATTATTGTTTTGAGTGTATAGAAGGCTTCGCTATTGAAGCCTTTTTATGTGAGTTTATACCAATTTCCTTAATTAAGTGGTCTATTTTGAGGTGAGAAAACCTTGTCGATAACACCGCTTCCGCGTCCTGCTCACGCCGAGGTACCTACGTCCCGTAGGCAAGGCAAAAATTTCCTATTTAGTTGTTCTAAATAGGAAATCTTTAACGCGGTTAGCGTCAGATTTACACCTTCAAATTGAGCAAGTATTAAGTCTAATTGGTATTACTCTTTGCTCGATACTGAGCTGCCAACAGATGCAGTGATAACCATCAATATTGCCAGCCATTGCCATACAGTGAGTAACTCTCCCAAAATTAAAAAACCAGCCAATGCAGCAACTGCAGGCTCCACACTCATTAAGATGCTAAAACCTTGTGCTGGCATTTTTCGCAGTGCGACCATCTCTAAACTGTAGGGTAGGGCGCTTGAAAGCAGGCCGATGGCAATCCCTAACGGGATAATTGACCAATCTAGTAAAGCGGTACCTTGGGAGATCACGCCAAATGGCACAATCGCGAGCGCGGCTATACTCATACCAATGGCAACTGTTGCCCCACCAGAACTCTCACTGCCTGAGCGCTTACCATATAAAATGTACCCCGCCCAGCATGCGCCAGCAATTAACGCCAATACGACGCCTATTGGGTCAAGTCCATTTACATCACCCAGATCAGGCAATAGCAATAAAATGCCCGCAATCGCAAAGGCTACCCACAAATAATCACGTTTACGTTTAGAAGAAAATAGCGCGACCGCGAGTGGTCCGGTGAACTCTAAAGCAACTCCAATGCCTATTGGAATACGCTCTATAGCATAATAAAAAGTGATATTCATGCCGCCCAAGCACAGACCATATACAATAAGCGGCCGCCAATTTGATGGTAAGTGTCGCCAAGGTTTGAATACCAAACATAAAATTAACGCTGAAAAGCCAAGGCGATATGCGGTTGTTCCTTCAGGGCCTACGAATGGGAACAGCTGCTTGGCAATAGAAGCACCTGATTGGATTGTTATCATAGCGCACAGTAGACATAAAATCGCGATGATAAAGTCACGGTTAATGAGTGGCATTATGCCCCCTGTAGATAAAAAAGCAGGTAAAGAGTTTGCAGATGGCGTTAGTCTAATCTTCTGTAGTGAGCGGCTCAAATATTTTTGTATATTTTATTCTTTTTATTTTTCATACTCTCTAAACGTTACCTCTAGGCTGCTTTTAATTGAGGTTTACGTTTTATTTTTTACCTTTATTTTACTTGTGTTGCTGTAAATATAATTGCCACTGGTCTTCGTGTTTCTGCATACTTTTATGTTTTTTCGATTCTTGATGTGATAGCGCATCAACTTCGCTGACAAATGGGCCTGCTCTACAAATAGTACAGTGATTTGGCGCTAAGTAATGTGGCATTTGCAGTTTTGAGGTTATCGGGTGCGAGTGATTTATCGACCAGTAATAGCTGACGCCACTAGTATCCTTTACATGTTTATCTCGATCTACATTACGGATAAGATACTCAGGGAATTGTGAAATATCAAAAGTAGACTGACCGAGGTAACACAAGTCTGTGTTTGTTATCAGGCTCTGCTCTATATTCCACTCAATATAGGGCTTGACGTCTTTAGAGGTGATTATCCCAAGGTTTACACCTGCTGGGTCTAACGCATACTTTGTTGCGTTGAGTAAAAACTTTCTTAGCAACTGGCGATTTAACGTGTTTACGCTCAGTGTTTGCTGCTGGAAGCTTTCATAAGAGGCAAATGCCGGGATCAATGGAAACTGAAATATCACCGCATCAAAGCTTTGCTTAGAGAGCCTATGCCAGCAGCTCGCCTTGGTAACATCAAACTCGGTGATAATATCAATACCAATATTTGCAAGTTTATCAAATGCGTTGTCTTGGTATTTATGTTTAAGCGCACTTTCGCTGTCATAAATACTGGCAGTGAGATGAATTGGCTTTAGGTACTTTGCTAGAGAGTAAGAAAAGCTTAAATCACCATCGCCAACAGTGAGAATACGCCAGTTTTTATCAAGGATCATGGAACTGTCTAAATCAGCAAAACGGAGAGTTTACCAAATTAGGCTGGTATCTTGTAGCGGTTGGCTCTTGTCTGGGGGGATTAATACCAATTAATGAATATAATTCGTATAAATTAGATAAAATCGCCGCGGCAGCAAATGTTGCAATACCCGCAAAATACACAAAGAAACATACAGCCTATAGGTCATTTACTATGGCGTCGTATAATTTCCCTTAGTGTTAAAGCGGGTATCCGATAAAACAGTGTATCGCTTTACTTATCAATGCCCTAGCTGGTCAAGTAAGTCCATTACTTCGACACTTGCTCGTTCCATTTGATTAAGCTGCTTAACTGCGCCTTGAGGATCACCGGATTGGAATTTTCTAATTGCTTCCACGCCTGCACGGTGTACCTCTTTATGTGGCGCATCTAAACGTTTAAAGGCATTGTGAGCTCCAAATTTGTCAGCGCCTTCGCCGCTCCACCACTTTCCTAGTCGGCACATTGTATGGTCGGCAAAATCATTTACTCCCTTGTGACTATTACCGATAATCACGTTGTAAACATCCCCCTTCCACACCACATGGTCAAGCTTCACTGTTTGGATAAATGTCTGTGTTGTAGACACTAAAATTGTGTCTTTCATTGAATCACAGCATGCAACAATCCCTTCATATTCATTATTTAAATGTCCAATACTGTCGGACAGGGTAATATTGGAGGCTTGAATTTCCTCTACAGCATTCACGGTTGTGTGCGTCGTGTCGATGATTTTCTTGACGAGATCTGAAACTTCATTCGCTGATTCATTCGTGTTGGTGGCAAGTGCTCTTACTTCATCAGCTACAACAGAAAACCCTCTGCCAGCTTCGCCAGCTCTCGCCGCCTCTATGGCGGCGTTAAGCGCCAGTAAGTTAGTTTGATCTGAAATCTTAGAAATCGTGGTTACAAACGTATTTATACTATCAGCCATTTGCGACAAGCCAGAGATGTTGGCCGTCATTTTGTCCATATTTGTTCCAAGCTGATCCATGCCTACGAGTATTTTTCGTAATGCCGTTTCCGACTTAGAAAAGGCAGCGTTTACTTTCTCTATAGAATGGCTTTCTTCTTCGATCCCCATAAAGCTTGCGAGTACTGTTTCGCGGATCCCCTGCACTTGACCAAGTCCAGTCAGCGCACATTGCAGTAATTGATTATCTGTGTTGTCATTCAGAGACACCTGAGCGCTGACCACCTCTGCTTTGAGTGATTCATTTTCGGCACTTAACTGTTCATTTTGTTGTTTCAGTTGGAGCAGTTCTTGTTGCGCTTTTTCGAGCGCTTGCTGGGTCTCGTTGTTTGTAAATAGCTTTGCAAACACTGCACATTCCCCTATAACTTAATATTAACGATAGCTTAGCAATTATTGTGTATTAGTGCTACAAATTTAGTGAGGGCAGCAAGTCAACTGATGATTCTTACTGCAAAAAAGTCAGTTCTTGTTTACAAATTTACCGCTTTTGGGTCTTTTAGCCTCTAGAGCTGGAACGAAGAGATTTACCTTTCTTATCACCATACATTTGTTTATCTGCTTCATGGATAAGTAAATCAGCTTGCTTTGCAGGGTCGACCATAACCTGTCCTATACTGACATTGATATTGTATTCAAGCAGCCCGTTTAGTAATGCACTTCTGATTTCATCTAGGTTAGGCAGCTCACAATCCACATAAGCAATGAATTCATCCCCTCCTATCCGAAAGCAATGTGACAAACCAAAGTATTGCTGCATATTTTGTGTGAAGCTAATGAGTACCTTGTCTCCAACGTGATGCCCATACGTGTCATTTACTTGTTTAAAGTTATCGACATCGAGATAGAGTAACCATAGACCCGCAAACTTATGTGCTTGTAGCCCTTCGAAGCAAGCTTTGCGACTGCCCACTCCGGTCATCGAGTCGTGATTTGCTTCGTAACGCATCTGCTGTTCGAGCTGCCTTCTTCTTTCCACTTCTGCTTTTAGCTTGTAAACGTCTTTACGCTTTTCTTTGATCATGCGATAAAAGCCGACACTTATTAATAAAAAACCTAGATTTTTCAAAGATGTATCTAAGCCTAAAATAGGCAGATTAGTGTTGCCGATAAAGCTGTCAAAAATATCCAGTAGTAAGCCAACGGAATAAACAAGTAATGCTATACGTAATAGTTTATTGACGACTTCTTTGGTAATGATAAAAAATAACGTGAACGAAACAGCAAACCAAAAAAGCTCCTCGAAACTCTCGTAATCTGTGTGACCATTGGTGTACATAAACACCGCTAACGCGATATTCACTATCCAGAACAGTAGCAATGGAACTGCCGTTTTTATCAAAGTAATTTAGCTCGCTATGGTTCGCCTACAGTTAGTTATAGTTAATGGGTCATGGGACGCAAGTTTCCTAAGCGCTGAGTTCAAGGGCTTGAGAAATCATAAATAGGTGCCCGACGAAAACCATTGCGCTTAGCACGGTGCGCATTTTCTGGTAATCCTTATGGTATTCTTTCCACATTGGGGATAAACGTTCAATCAGATAGACCAGCCAGTAAGCCACGGATAAGTATACCAATGACCACTCGAGCGTTAGAAAACTCAGTAGCGGATAGGGGATCACAACAACAACAGCCAGTATTGCTTGGCTTTGCGTTTGTTGACCTGCACGCCATAAACTGCCAGCCATAAAGGCTAAAATACCAAAACTATAAAATTGAAACGCTTGTACTGTGTTAGCTGATGCGCCGGTCATTAAGGTCCATGCAATACAGGCAAGAAAGGGAACAAAACCAAGGTAGCCAAGTTGGATATGATTAAAATAGGGGTGCATAGTAACGCTCTGTTATATCTGATGATTGGATCATACCGTATTTACAGTACTTTTATACTCTTATGCTAAATTAGTTGATCACTCAAAAAGCTATTATCAGTTTTTTCGATTACAGTGATTCAAACAATCCATTTTATTTAAATATCACTTCCCCTTATCTTTGTACTCAAGCCAAGGCGAATAGCAATCGCCAACATTAATTCAAACTAAACAACAGTGAGGAAAGCGATGAGCACTTCATTAATCAACACAAAAATTAAACCTTTTAACGCAACAGCATACCATGGTGGCGACTTCGTAGAAGTTTCTGAGCAAGACCTATTAGGTAAATGGTCAATCGTATTCTTCTACCCAGCGGATTTCACTTTTGTATGTCCGACAGAGCTTGGTGATTTAGCTGATTATTACGCACAGCTTCAAGAAATGGGTGTTGAAGTGTATTCAGTATCAACAGACACACACTTCACACACAAAGCGTGGCATGACGCGTCAGAAACAATTAAGAAAATCCAGTTTCCTATGATTGGCGACCCAACAGGCCGCATTACTCGTAACTTCGGTGTAATGATCGAAGAGGAAGGGTTAGCGCTTCGTGGTACTTTTGTAATCAACCCTGAGGGTGAAATCAAAGTTATTGAAACGCATGACCTAGGTATCGGTCGCAGCGCTAAAGAGCTAGTACGTAAAGTACAAGCTGCTCAATACATCGCATCTCATGATGGAGAAGTATGTCCAGCGTCTTGGCAGCCAGGTGAAGAAACATTAGCACCTTCACTAGACCTAGTTGGCAAAATCTAAATTGTCATAGGGAGTGCAGTGTGCACTCCCAAATCAACCATCCAGATGAACAGAGTTCATTGTTTTTGCGAATTTTTACTGTAGTTTCTGCAGAGGGTTACCATTTATGTTAGACAACCAAATTAAAACTCAACTACAAAGCCACTTTAGCTCTCTACAACGTCCGATTGAACTCGTCATTAGTCTTGATGACAGTAAAAAATCGCAAGAGCTAAAAGAGTTAGCGCAAGATTTAGCGTCTCTGAGCGATAAAATTTCACTATCTGAATCGAGTGAAGGCGAGCGCGTACCACAAATGTCAGTTCGCGGCGTAGACACAAAGAGTGAAATTACGTTTGCAGGCGTACCTATGGGGCATGAATTTACTAGCTTGGTTCTTGCATTATTGCACTCAGGCGGGCATGCCACTAAAGCATCGGCAGACGATCTCGAACTGATCAAGAGTATTGATAACCCATTGAACTTTGAGATGTACATTTCACTGAGCTGCCAAACCTGTCCACAAGTCGTGCAGGCATTGAATCTCATGGCGGCTGTTAATCCAAATATTACCACTACCATGATTGATGGTGCTTTGTTCCAAGAGGAAGTCGAATCACGCAACATCATGGCTGTGCCAACCGTATACTTAAATGGTGAGCAATTCAGTCAAGGCGCAGTAAGCCTAAGCGATATTTTACTTAAACTTGATAGCAAAGCTGGCGAAAAACAAGCAGCTGTACTTAACAACAAGGACGTGTTTGATGTGCTCGTTGTTGGTGGCGGCCCTGCTGGCGCATCAGCTGCTATTTATGCCGCTCGTAAAGGACTAAATACCGGTGTTGTGGCTGAACGCTTTGGTGGTCAAGTTGCGGATACTTTAGGCATTGAGAACTTTATCTCTGTACAAAAAACCGAAGGCCCTAAACTGGTTGCACAGTTAGAAGAGCATGTTAACCAATATGGCGTTGATGTGATGAAGAACCAGCGTGCAGCGGCGATTAACAAAGGCGAAACCATTGATATCACTCTTGAAAGCGGTGCAGTGTTAAAAGCTAAATCGGTGGTAGTGGCAACGGGAGCGCGTTGGAGAAGTATGAATGTACCTGGTGAATCCGAATATAAAGGAAGAGGGGTTGCCTATTGTCCGCACTGTGATGGTCCGTTATTTAAGGGGAAACCTGTAGCGGTAATTGGTGGCGGTAATTCGGGTATAGAAGCTGCCATCGACTTGGCAAATATTGTTGAGCATGTCACGGTATTAGAGTTTGCCGATACACTTAGAGCTGACGAAGTGCTGATCAAAAAAGCTAACAGCCTTACGAATATTACCATTATCAAAAACGCACAAACCACTGAAGTCGTTGGAGATGGTAACAAAGTAACCGGTCTTAACTATATAGACAGGGTAAGCGGTGACACTCATTCGTTAGCACTCGCTGGCATCTTTGTACAAATTGGGCTGGTGCCAAATACTGAATGGTTAAAATCGAGTGAAGTCGAACTTGGTCGCTTTGGTGAAATTGAAATTGACAGCAAAGGGGCGACAAGTTTAGCGGGCGTTTACGCGGCAGGCGATGCAACCACCACACCGTTTAAGCAAATTATTATTGCGATGGGTGGGGGAGCGACAGCAAGTTTAGGCGCTTTTGATTATCTAATTCGGTTAGGACAAGACGACGAGCAAGCTGCTTAAGTATTTGCATTATCACAAAGAATCATTGCAACTATACACCCATGCAATGCTCCCAAGCCACACTCCAGCAGTGTGGCTTTTTTATTTATCCCTCCTCCCAGCTTAAGCTGTCAGCATTTGTTTTACACATAGGGTAGCGAAATGATAAGAGCAGTCATCGCAGCACGACTAAAAGTGATTTTTATCCCTATATTTGCATCAATGTGTCTGTTTTTCCGCTGTGAAATGGCTTTTCTATGCTCCAACAGTCTTTTAGTAAATAGCAAAAATAAAGCAACTCAATCGAATTTTTAGTTTAAATAACTTATAACCGTATGATTAATATGGATTTATTGTTTATGAAAAGGTTTGGTTTTGTTTTTGTAGTGTTAATTTTAAGGTTTGTTTTATTTTAAATTATTTCACAACCGTTGCTGTGGTGTGAATGTTTCTATATCTTGACCAGCCTTAATTGTAATGTGAATGAAACTTCAATGTAACAATGAGGGGGATAACACAATGGATAGAACACAGGAATTAACAAGCAACTACACTGAATCACAAGATACAGCAAGCTGGTACACCTATCAAAGCTACGTAGAGTCAAGTGCAAGAACGTATTCGCGAGTTATCGATAAAGTCATCGTCTCTGGTAAAGGTTCAATCCTTACCGATGCTGATGGAAAAGAATATGTCGATCTTTTAGCTTGTGCAGGGACATTAGCACTGGGTCATAACAATCCAGAAATTAAACAAGAGCTAATTAAGTACCTTCATACAGATGAAGTGATGCAAGGATTGGATATTTTAACACCCGCAAAATATGCGTTTACTAAAGAGTTATTGGGTTTACTGCCAGAAAAGTTTCGTGATGAAGCACGTATCCAATTTTGCGGCCCATCTGGCGCAGATGCCACTGAAGCTGCGGTTAAGCTATTCAAAACTGCAACAAAACGTCGCACGGTACTTGCGTTTCATGGTGGGTATCACGGTATGACAGCCGGTGCATTATCACTTACCGGTAATCTCAGTGCCAAAGATGCTGTAGCGTCATTGATGCCTGATGTGCATTATCTTCCTTTCCCTTATGACTATCGCTCACCTTACTTGGTACAAGGTGACGAGTTAATAGAGACTTCTTTACACCATATTGAAACCGTCTTTAGCGACCCAGAAAGCGGTATAACCAAGCCTGCTGCTGTGATATTAGAGGCAATCCAGGGGGAAGGTGGCTGTATTCCTGCCCCTGCCAAGTGGCTCAAAGGCTTACGTCAATTGTGTGATGAATACGATATTCCGCTGATTTTCGATGAAATTCAGTGCGGTTTCGCTCGCTCTGGTGATTTATTCGCCTTTCAAAGTGCTGACATCATGCCGGATGCGATTTTACTATCAAAAGCACTTGGTGGCGGCATGCCAATGTCAGTTGTTGTGTATCGTGAAAAATATGATCACTGGAAACCTGGTGCGCACACCGGCACCTTCCGAGGAAACCAGTTGGCGATGATTGCAGGTCGCAAAGGTATGGAAATTATCCGTCGTGATAAATTGGCCGAAGCTGCTCAAAAAAAAGGGACATGGCTTAAAGCCGAGTTGGAAAAACTGAAGCAAAAGTACACCTTTATCGGGGATGTTAGGGGGCGGGGCTTGATGTTAGGAGTTGAAATTATTCACCCAAACACAGCCAGATCACCAAAGCACCCTGATTTGGGCGATGGCTCATTGGCTTCAGCAATCAAAAAACAATGCTTTGCCAATGGCTTGATTTTAGAAACTGGTGGTCGCTTTGGGGCTGTATTGCGCTTATTACCAGCTTTAACTATCTCGATGGATGAGCTCGAGCGTGCGCTTGAACTGCTTGATCTTAGCATGAGTCAACTAGCGCAGGGGTAAGTAAGATGAATTGTCCCGTTGTCATGAAGTTTGGCGGTGCATCATTGGGATGTGCTGAATCGATATTACGTGTCGCAAGGCTTATCCAGCAACAGCAGAAGCACACTCGAGTCATCGTGATAGTGTCAGGCTGTGGCAACGTGACAAATGATCTTGAAACCATTCTTGCTGACCCACACAAACCGAGCCAAAAACGCGCATTAGAACAAGTCAAGTTGTTCCACAGTGAATTACTTCGGCAATGCGCCCTAACTTTACAGGCAGAGCCTGAACTCACCGCCACCCAACATGTGATTTATGATCTATGTGACCACGCACTTGAGCTGCTTGATTATCCGGAGGTGGCTCATGATGACTTACTCACACTCGGCGAGCGGCTGAGCGCACAGATCATGATCGGTGTTTTACGTGTATTAGGGCTCAGTTGTGGCTATTTGGATGCCACAGAGTTTATTCATTTATGCGGTGAAAAATCCGAACATCAGCCAGCCATTGAGAAGATCAGTCGTTTGTTGCAACAGGTTGCGAGACAAGCCAAGCACGTTAATGTCAGTGAAGGCTTTATTGCTCGCGCGGAAGATGGACAAATCGCCACATTAGGTCGCAATGGCTCAGATACAACTGCAGCAATCTGGGCTGTTGCGTTAAATGCAAGTCGCCTTGAAATTTGGAAAGAAGTAAAAGGGTTATGTAATGCCGATCCTAACATTATTCCAGAAGCCAATTTAATCACCGATATTGCGTTTGACGATCTGTGTGTTTTATCACAATTTGGTGCATCTGTGATCCATTACCCCGCGTTACAATTATTGCGACAACAGCGCTTAATACTTTCGCTAAAGTGTCCAAAAAATCCAAACACGCCAAAAGCCACTCATATTCATTTTGGTGGCGAGCGCCCCCCTGTAAGTGCATTAGCACTATTGAGTGGCGTGCAAGTCTTGCCCCATGGCGAACACCTAGGACTATTTTGTGTTGATAAAGGTGCCGCTGAACTGCGTTTTGTTATGGAATTATTCCTACAAAACAAAATATTACATGCTCTTCAAAAGATACAGAAAAGTCAAAGCCTGTTGCTGCTTACGTTATTCAGCAATCAGTTTGCTATTGATATTCAGGCGTTAAAAAGTCAGCTATCCAAGCACGGGATATCGGTATTGGCAGTGTGTTCCGATGGTGCCAACGAATGCGTGAATCTCGTTATTGTCGCGGAAGAAAAAGCGCAAGCAATGCGGATTGCGCATGCCCAGTTACGCCAGCAAATTACACAAAGTCAATGTATAGAAGTGAACGATGCAGTATAGAACCTTGTTTTTTATTTTGATTTTATTCCTAGGTATATCAATGAGCCAAGCACAAGTTGACCCAGCGATAAACGCTTGGGCACCGAAACTAGAAGCCATCACCGAGAAGCAGCAAAGCACTTTAAACGACATTTATCGTCATATGTTAGCTGGCAACTTTACGTTGGCTGAAACCGAGTTGGCAAAGCTATATAAGGAAGTCCCGCAAGTATTACCGCAGTGGCTTGCGTTGCTGACTGAGCAACAGCAATACGAAAAGATCCGCAAGTTAGTTGACGAGGGAATTGTCTCCCCTACGCATAGTAGTGCTGTGATAGCCAACACGCTCGCTTCTGGCTCTTTACCACAACTTTACTTCGAACAATCACAAGCCTCCATCCCGTTGCAAGGCCACTGGTTAGTGCCTCTGCCAAGAGTAAAGCTGAGGCTAAATGGACATGAATTCTACTTTGTGCTCGATACCGGTGCTTCTCAAAGTCTAGTGACAGACAAAGTGGTGAAGCAATTACAACTTGATATTGCCTCACAGCAGCAAGTCGAAATCGATACTGCAACTGCAAATACAGTCAAGGCTGACTTAGTGCGCTTGCCACCGTTTCAGCTCGGTCCGGTTAAAGCCCAAGATCAGCTTGCGCTCGTTGTTGATCACACTGAACTCGAACAGCGGTTTTTGGGGATTAATTGGTATCAACTTGATGGCATTATCGGCTGGCCAATTATAAAAGCATTGGATTTAACGCTTGATTTTGAAGAACAAATCGCTGAAATCAAAAAGCCTGCGCTGCAGCAAGAGAAAAGCGGAAATCTCGTCTGGCTGTTTGACGACCCTATGGTGATCACCAAGGCAAACAATACAAATCAACTCTGGTTTTTAGATACCGGCGCAATGGAGAGTCAAATCACCAGAGATTACTTAAGTCCCGAACAATACCAATCCATTACGTGGAAAGAGCGAAAGTTTAATGGGTTAGGGGGAAAAGGGGCGGTGGAGAAAACCGCTAAATTTGGCCCTATCAGCATCCATTTTCCATCGATCACACAGCATTTTAAAAAACTGACGGTACGTGCCGACCATCAAGATTGCAGCCATAGTCGTTGCGATGGTCGATTGGGTGTCGACACCGCAGACAGCCTTCGCATGCATATTAATTTTCACGCCGCCAGTTTTGACATTCGCCATAAACACTGAGCTTCCCTAGGAACGTTTTACTCACGGAATACAAAAATGAACAATAATTCTAAGACTTCAATGCAATTATCGACAGCAGCGCGCTGGTTCGAAAGTCAAGCGAAACGTGGGTTTCGCTCAGCGATACCGGCCTCAGAAAATACACAGCATTCGGCAAATCATGAGCATACGCACTATGTAGCCGATGTTTCAAGCTTACTAAGTGCAACTGAAGCATCCGCCAGCAGTACTTTGCTCACCGCGTTTATCGCTTATTTAGCAAGACTTACCCTGCATTCTGAGCAAGTGCTTGCAGTACAGGCTGCACCTCTATCGCAGCAAATAGCGTTGTTCAATATTGACTTTACGTCAGACTTCTCTCAGGCAATTAGAGAATGTGAGACCACTTTAGCCTCTGCTGCGCCCGTATCAAATGAAGCGCTTAGCCAGATGGCGCAGCAACATGAACTAGAAAGTCATGCCGGTTGCGCTGCATTTACACAACTTGGATTTGCCAGTTGCAGCCAAAGCGCTGAAGTCAACTTGTCACAAATGGCGATATTATTATGTTTGCGCCATACCGAATCTGGATATAGCTGTGAGATGTCATTTGCAACCGCACTTTACAGTGAAGCGATTGCTCATAGCCTATTTAGCGGCTTTTTAGGTTTTTTAGAGGCTGCAACCTCGACACCGCAAGCGCCATTAAACACCTTAGCCCTGGTTGGAGAGCAAGCAGAAACATTGCTAGAGCTTGGACAGCCAAGCTACCAGGCAAAAGCTGAGATCAGCGACTTAGTCAGTGTCTTTCGGGCAAGAGTCGCAGCTCATCCGCAGCAAATAGCAGTACGAGAGGAAGCGCTTCACCTTACCTATGAGCAGTTGGACAAGCGCAGTGAACAATTGGCGCACATCTTACAGGGGCTTGGTGTTTCTAGTGGAGATACCGTAGCGGTGGCGCTACCACGTTCAGTTGCACTGGTTGAGACGTGCTTGGCAATCGTTAAACTGGGCGCCGCCTACGTACCGATTGCGTTAAATACTCCCATAGAGCGCCTGACTTTATTGCATGAACAGTGTCAATTTGCCGCTCTTGTGTGCGGGGAAAGCTTTACTCTGCGAGTGCCCGACGTTGCGGTGATAAACCTTGATAAAACAGCGTTAAGTGAAGCGGCTATTGAACCTGTGATAAGTGAGTTGGACCCGAGTACTCGAGCTTGTATTTTGTATACTTCGGGCTCTACGGGGAAGCCAAAAGGTGTGATATTAAAGCACGGAGGCCTCAATCGTATTGCACTCAACTTAGAGCATGTTGATACCGACCAAAGCAGTGTGGTTGCCTTTTGTAATAATACCGCATTTGATGCTTGTAGCTTTGAGATGTGGCTGGCGCTATTAAATGGGGCATCGTTGGCCGTTATTTCACAAGAGCAGGTTCAAGATCCAAGGCGTTTTGGTAATGCACTTACTCAGCATGGTGTCACGCATAGTTTTTTAACCGTAGCGCTGGTGAATTTGTATGTGCAAGTTGATCCGAGCATCTTATGTGGTCTCGAGGCTTTGTGGTTCGGTGGAGAAGTGATCCCTGTCGAAACCTGTCGTCGCCTATTACAACATTCATTTTCAGGGAAACTGATTGCCTGCTACGGACCCACAGAAAACTCGGTGTTTTCTACCACGCATCTGCTTGATGAGTTAGCGCTGGAGCAAAACTCGGTTGCATTGGGACGCGCCTGTGCCTATTCCAATCATTATGTGCTGGATCCTCAGGGGCAGCTACTTCCACTTGGTGTCACCGGCGAACTTTACTTAGCGGGTGATGGATTAGCGGAAGGGTATCTAGCCGCACCAACATTAACAGAACAAGCATTCGTGAGTGATCCATTTAACTTAGGTACTATGTATCGCTCTGGTGACTTGGTGTGGATGGATGAACATGCCGTACTGCACTTTGTTGGACGTGCTGACAACCAAGTAAAAATCCGGGGACATCGTATTGAACCTGAGGAAGTACAGGTGCAACTCGGTCAACACCCTGATATTGCCCAAAGTCATGTTCGTGTTATGACGCGCAACGGCCAAAAGTATCTAGCCGCATTTATATGTTTTACCAATACGACGACATTGTCGGCGGAGCGCCGAGCCGAGCTGTTATCTTGGCTTGCTGAGCGTCTTCCACCATACATGTTACCGTCTAGTATTACTCAAGTTTCTGGCTTTACTTTAAATGCCAACGGCAAGATTGATAAAGCAGCTTTGCCTGAGCCGAGCGCAGCTGATCGTGGCGAGCAATCTGAATACATCGCCCCACAAGGTGAGTTAGAAGCTGCGATGGCGACGTTATGGCAAACCGTGCTCGAGGTGAAGGTAGGCAGAACCGACAACTTTTATCACTTGGGTGGTGATTCCATCGCTGCAATGAAGCTTGTTCATCATGCTTATTTACACGGCTTTGAATTAGACCCTGCTTGTATTAGCAGACACCCAAGGTTACATGAAATGGCCGTACATCTGCAGCCATTGCGTAACGTCGAGCTTCAAGCCGCTTGTGCTACCGGTAAAAAGCTCGCATCAGCGGCGCAGCAGCGGATGTACTTTATGCAGCAATTAGACCCTCATAGTGTTGCCTATAACCTAGGAGTAACATTAACGAGCCAGACACCCATTGATGCAAAACGGTTAGCTGTCGCGGTAAACGAGTTAATTCATCAACATGAAGTGCTGACACAAGGCTTTGCTTATGATGGTAAATTATGGCGCGAAACACGTCGTTTTGATGGCGTAACAGAGCATGCCTGTACTAGCGAGCAAGACGTAAATACACAGCTGCACTTACTTAATCAGCAGGTGTATGACTTAAACACAGATTGTCTCTTTAGGGTTGCTTTGTTAACTCATAATAATAGTGCCACGTTATATATTGGTGCACACCACAGCATCGTGGATGGCTGGTCACTAGATATTATTTTACGGACACTACATAGCCTTTATCATGGTGCTGAACACAACGAAGAAGCCCGCGCTTTTGACGACTATTGCCAACTAGAGCAGCAATGGTTAACCAGTGAGCAGGCCGAGTTGAGTACCGACTTTTGGTCTCGATACTTAGCTGAGCATAACCCTAGCAGTGCATTGCCGTTTGATTTTGCGAAAAAAGCAGATCATAAGGCGCGTGCAGCTGTGCATAAACAAGTGATCAGTAACGATATTAATCTGCGGGTAACTGAGCTGGCTAAGCGCTGGCAGCTAACGCCATTTAACGTTTTCCTCAGTGCTTTTTATGCGCAACTAGGCTATCAAAATGGTGAAAGGCAGCTTACTTTAGGTACTGCTGTTGCTGGTCGTGAGTGGGGCGGGTTTGCTGATACTGTGGGCATGTTCGTCAACACGCTAGCGCTAAACTTCAGTGTTGATCTTAGCAATAGTTTTCAAGCAATCTGCAAACAAGTCGGCACCGAAAATCAGCAAGCATTTGCACAGCAACAGCTACCCTATGAGCGAGTGCAGCATAGCATTAGTGGCAGTGAAAGCCTGTTTAACGTGATGTTTGATATGCAAAACGCAATCACTTGGGGCGGCAACAGTGAAGGGAACTGGTCTAGCACGCGGATGCGTGTTGATGACCCCCAGTTTGATTTGACGGTCACTTTAGAATCTCAGCATGACGGTCTTAACATTATTTGTGAGTATGATGCGAGCCTCTATCAAGAAGCCACGATTGTGCGTTTTATTTCCGCTTATCGTGAGCTAATCGGCAGAGCATGCGAACATCCAGAACAACCCCTATACGAGCTAATGGCGCTTACTAGCCAAGAGCAGCAGCTTGTAGATAACTATGCATCGGTTCGAGCTAATTCGTATCCCCATCAGCACTATCTCGACGCCTTTGACGCCAGTGTAGCTGAGTTTGCTGATGCTATCGCGGTTCAAGACAGTCATACAACACTGACTTACACTCAGCTAGACCAACAGGCTTGCGCATTAGCTAGGGCTTTAGTTGAGGCTGGAGTGAAGCTAGAGCAACCCGTTGCGGTCCATCTAGCGCGCGGTCATAAAGTGCTGGTGGCAATGTTAGCCATTGCTAAAGCGGGTGGCAGTTATTTACCATTTGATATGCGCTTACCTGCGCAGCGGATCCGCAGTCTCATCGAAGATCAAAGCATAGAGTTTGTGATTAGCGACAGTGAAGGTCCGTTTACTGGCGTTACTGTTGTGGATTCGGACGCAGTTGGTTGTGACACCATAGAGTTAACACAGATCCCACGCTTTGCTGCTCAATTGGCGTACACGCTATTTACTTCTGGTACCACGGGCAAACCAAAAGGGGCAATGACAACCCATCAAGGTATGGTGAACCACAATTATGCACTGCTTGACGAACTGTCATTCTCAACTTCTGACTGTTTTGTGCAAACGGCTGCATTATCTTTTGACATTAGCGTGTGGCAGCATTTAGCACCATTAATGTGTGGTGCTCGGGTGGCTATTTTAAGCGACCAAGAAGTGCTCGACCCTTTGTTATTCTTGCAAGCGCTAGCACATTATAACGCGAGTGTGTTGCAGGTGGTGCCTGCGCAGCTGCAACAACTTATAGATCAAGCAGCGCAATTGGCACATGACCCGCTTGCTGCCTTACGCATTTTGATCCCAACCGGAGAAGCGCTGCCTCCAAGTCTTGCGAGAACTTGGTTTGATAATTATTCCATTCCAATGTTTAACGCATACGGCCCCGCAGAATG
Organism: Pseudoalteromonas sp. PS5; assembly: GCF_004103255.1. NCBI lineage: Bacteria > Pseudomonadati > Pseudomonadota > Gammaproteobacteria > Alteromonadales > Pseudoalteromonadaceae > Pseudoalteromonas > Pseudoalteromonas sp. PS5. The sequence continues at coordinate 38,353 of NZ_RCSQ01000096.1, read as the reverse complement.
TAGTGATGATGTGACGTTGCATCATTTATCTGTAGCGCCTCCTGCTCATCAAAGCGTTTTACCTATTGGGAAACCCATTACTGAGTGTGGTGTATATCTTTTAGATGAAGCACTGCAGCCGGTACCTGTTGGCGCTATCGGTGAAATTTGTATTGCAGGAGAAGTGGTACTTGGACGCGGTTATTTGAATGCTCCAGCACTGACCGCCAATGCTTTTGTGGCAAACCCGTTTGGCGCGCCTGGCAGCAGAATGTATAAAACCGGTGATTTAGGTCGCTTTAATTTTGCAGGCGAATTGGAGTTTGTTGGTCGTCGCGACTTCCAGATTAAGATCCGTGGTATGCGGATTGAAATTGGTGAGATTGAGTCTGTGATGGAAATGGCACCTAACACAGCTCGTTGTATCGTATGTGCTGAACAAGGGCTCTTATTAGCATATCTGGAAAGTGAATTAAGCGTCGATACACTGCGCCTACATGCACAGGAGCAACTGCCAGAGCATATGGTGCCGAGCTACTTTGTGGTGATGGATAATTTGCCTGTGACTGCCAACGGCAAAGTAGACAGAAAAGCACTCCCAACATTGGCACAAGTTAGAACAACGGAAGTGGGTGAGTCACCTTGCGGGGAAATTGAGCTGTATTTGGCAAAGCAATACGCGCAACTGCTTGATTTAGAAGTAAGCCAAGTGTACCGCGATGCGCATTTCTTTCGCTTAGGTGGACACTCACTGTTGGCGATGAAGCTAATTTCTGCCTTACGTAAGCACTATTCACTCAACGAAAAAGCAACCGTTAAGGCGATTTTTGATTATCCTAACTTAAGCGAACTGGCCACGTTTGTTGCCCAATCGACTATTGCACCGGGTGAGGTACTGGCCCAAGTAACGCTTGCCGATAACCAGCATTTTGCATTAACACAAACGCAGCAGCAAATGTTGTGGTTTGAGAAACTGCAGCCGGGCACCGCGCTTTATAATATGCCTAATGCTTGGCAAATTCATGGCGAGCTAGAGAGTGCCAAACTAGAGGCTGCGGTGACATTTTTACAACGCAAACACCCGATGTTGCGCGCACGTATTGATGAGGCCCATAACCTACAGTTTATCTCTGAACACAATCAACCACTGACAGTGACTCAAGTGCCCAAAACCACCTCTATGTCGCAAGCAGTTAAGTTGATAGCCAAGCAGCCATTTGATCTGTCAGCTGGCTTGTTCGAGCCCATTTTACTTTGCTGGCCAAGTGGTGAGCAGGTATTAGTATTTAACATGCATCATTTGATCTCGGATGCTTGGTCAAGCCAAGTGATGTTGGCGGATTTGATGGCGTTTTACAGCAATCAGCCAGTGCAAGACACAAGCTCCTATCATTACGCTGATTTGGTGAATTGGCAGCAGCAAGCGAGCTATCAGCAAGAGGTTCAAGAAGCGGTATCTTGGTGGTGCGACTACTTACATGATGCACCGCATGTGTCGGCGTTACCTACGGCTCAAAAGCGTCCACCGCAACGTACGTTCCAAGGCCAAACGTGGAGTTTCAGTCTGTCTTCTGAGGCATCTAGCGCGGTTGCTGAGTTGGCGCAGGATGCTGAAGTTAGCTTATTTACCTTATTGCTAAGCTGTTATACGGCTTATATGTCGCTGTTGACAGGGGCTGAACAATTAATAACTGGGGTGCCTGTTGCAGGCCGTGACCGCACTGAATTTGATGAGGTAGTTGGCTTGTTTGTGAATACGCTGCCATTCAAAGCCCAGTGCCAGCCTGAGCTCAGTTTTACAGCATACTTGGCAAAAACACAGCAACAATGGTTAGAGATACTTGCGCATCAACAAGCCCCACTGGAAGCTATTATTGATGGTTTAGGTGTTGAGCGAAGCGCGGGTATTAACCCTCTTGTGCAGCTGATGTTCAACTTTGAACAAGGTGGCGCATCGCAAACTTTTGGTGGATTGACTTGCACTGAAATAGTCACAGATCACGATACCGCCAAATTCGATTGCCTGTTATCGATGTCTTATGATGGTCAGCTGTGTCAGGGGAGCTTTGAGCTTCCTAGCGATCTTTACCATGACGCTCAAGCGCAGGCACTTGTTAATGGCTTTGCTTATTTTGTTGAGCAAGTGGTTCAAGATGCAGACAAACCATTAGCGGCGATACCACTTATTGATACGGCGCAGCAACAGCAAGTGCTTAAGCTTGGTCAGTCTTTGGTATCTCCTCAGCATACTTCATGCGATCTTATCAGCAGTTTTATGTCCAGCGCCACCGCGTATCCACAGCGAATTGCCGTGCGTGAAGGAGATAAAACTCTAAGTTATCAAGCGCTTGATCGAGTGACTAACCAATTAGCTCATTACTTGATTGAAAGTGGGGTTCAGGCAGGAGGTAATGTTGCTATTGTTATGCCTCGTTCAATGGATTGGATCCTTGCAGCAGTAGCCATAATCAAAACAGGTGCGGCTTATGTGCCTATTGATCCGCGCTGGCCGCAAGAGCGCATTCACTTTGTTTTACAACAGGCCAATATCAATATTGCATTTGCTGAGCAGTCGTTGTCTGAGCAAGTCTCTTCACTTTCTTTGCCCACTCTGCTTCCTCAGTTAAATGACTATGCAATCACGGCGCCAATTAAGAGCGTAACTGCTGACAGTGTTGCCAATATTATTTATACCTCAGGGTCAACGGGTCAACCTAAAGGGGTTGTGACGCCACACCGTGGGATCACCAGGCTGGTACTGAACCCAGCAGAAGGTGGGTTAGATTCACATTGTGTGGTCAGTTTTATGAATAACCCAGCGTTTGATGGCGCGACATTTGAAATTTGGTCGGCGCTGCTAAGCGGCGGTTGCTTGGCTGTGGTGACAGAGCAGCAAGTGCTTGCGCCAACTGAATTTGCCAAAGTGGTTGAACAAACGGGAATTAACTATGGCTTTATGACCGTTGCGTTATTCAATCAATATGTGAAAACCGAACCGCGCATGCTACACAGCTATCGACGTCTTTGGATTGGCGGTGAAGCGGTGTCTTCTCCGAGCTGTAAGGCACTGCTTGAAAGTGGTTTTAAAGGCAAATTGTGTAATGGTTATGGCCCTACGGAAAATACGATTTTCTCTGTAACCTGTGAGATCACCTTAGCGATGGTGCAAGGGACAGATGTGCCACTTGGGCATGCTTGTGCTTGGGGTAGCCACCTTATACTAAACGCCGCAGGACAATTAGTGCCATTGGGCACGCCGGGTGAGCTATGTTTAGCCGGTGAAGGATTGGCGCACGGTTATCTTGCTCGTCCTGAACTAACGGCTCAAGCATTTATTCAAAACCCTTATGGTGAAGGGAACTTGTATCGCTCAGGAGATCAGGTGTATATGGCAGCTGATGGCACTATACATTTCCTTGGGCGCATCGATAATCAGGTTAAGATCCGTGGTCATCGAATAGAACCTGAAGAGCTAAAAAATCAGTTAGATCAGCACCCAGACATTGAAAATAGCGTTGTTGTCGTGAAACAACGCGGTGAGCTGGCGTATTTGGCTGCGTATATCAAAGTAACACCTCAAGCGCAGATAAACCGTGGGTCAGTGCTAACTTGGCTGAAATCTCGTGTCGCCCATTATTTGCTTCCATCTACTGTTACTCTAGTTGAGCAATTTACGCTTACGCACAATGGCAAAGTAGATGCGCGGGCCTTACCTGAGCCAACTGAAGCTGATTGGGGCAAAGTGATAGATGACATGCCACTGACCCAACAGCAGCAAAAACTAGCCGCCATTTGGCATAAACTATTAAAGGTGACACCCACCGCAAAAGACAACTTCTTTGCGCTTGGTGGTAACTCTATTTTGCTGATGCAGTTGGTCAGTGAAGTGAAGATGGCATTAGCAACAGACCTAAGCATTGCTGAGTTGTTTATGGCGCAAACGCTCGAAGAGCAAGCCGAGTTACTTACGCAAGCTGAACGGTCTCAAGTTGCTGCAATATCCACACCTGAATCATTCTCACAAGCAAGTCCTGCACAAACTCGTATGTATTTTATGCAGCAGTTGGAGCCCACAAGTACAGCTTACAACATCAATCTTGTGGCTGAATGTGCAGCGCTTGACGCGAAGCAACTACAGCAAGCCTTGATAGCGCTGAGCGATATGCATCCGGTGCTATGTCAACGGTTTGAAGAGCAAGCGGGTGTGATCCAACGCATTGCAGGAAACCCATGCCAGCTTGAAGTGGTTGAGCTTGATAGTGATGATCAACATGAGGTCGAGCGATATGCAGCGCAATGTGTTAGCAAAGCCTTTGATTTGGCCTGCGACTGTCCTTTACGTGTTACGTTAATCAACAGCCAATCTCGACACTTTATAGCGTTGAGTGCACACCACATTGCCTTGGATGGATGGTCACTAAACAAGTTATTCAACGATTTAGCTGTAGCGTATGAAGGTGGTGAACTTGCTGTAGCAGAACCATTTGCATTGGATTATAACGACTATTGCTATCAACAAACGAACTGGATGCAAAGCGCCGAAGCACAAGCGCAACGCGCCTTTTGGCAAGCATATTTAGAGCAAGCCAATGAAGGGGTTAGCTTACCGGTTGACCACCAAAAGCGTCCAGAGCGTAACCCTGTCGCTGCTTATTATGATATTAATCTGGAAGCGAGTGTCGTGGCTCAAATTGAGCAACTGGCTAGTCGATATGCTGTTACACCATTTAACCTTTATTTGTGTGCCTTTAGTTTGGCGCTCAGCCATGCAAGCGGTGAGCGAGATTTGGTGATTGGCACAGTATCAGCTGGTCGCACGCAAAGTGGCTTTGAGCAAACATTAGGGATGTTCGTTAATACGCTTTCTTATCGGCAACGTTACTCACCACAAATGCGCTTTGTTGACCTTATCAAGCAATCGGGTCATGAATTTGGTGCCATGATGGCAAACCAAATGTTGCCTTATGATGAGGTAATGAGTGCGCTCTCTCGTGGCGGACAGTCACCGCTATTTAATGTGATGTTCGATCTGCAAAATAGTTTCTCAAGTGATTCTCTTCAGTTAGCTGGACAGCCACTGACATTACTCGATTTGCCAGCGGATCAGCCACAATTTGACATGACTGTGGTGCTTGAGTCGTTACCGCAAGGTACACGTTTGCGCTTTGAATATGACGCTACCTTATACGAACCTGAAACCATCGCCCGATTTGCACACAAGTACCTAACGCTATTGCAGCAAGCGAGTGCTAAGCCAGAACAGGTGATTGCAGAATTTGAGCTACTCGATCAAGGCGACAACAGCATTTGGCACGACTTTGCAACGTTGCCCGCGACTCAACATCGTAATGCACATTACTTGGATGTCTTCGATGAAGTCGTCGCACAATATGGTGATAAAATTGCTGTTGATGATGGCCAGCGTAGCCTGACCTACCGAGAGCTAGACAGCGAAGCCAATCGACTGGCCGCTGTGTTATTACAACAAGATGCTGTGGCGGATCATCCGGTTGCAGTTCACCTCACTCGTAGTTGCCACGTGATGATTGCGATGTTGGCAATATTTAAAGCTGGTGGATGTTACCTACCGCTGGATACGCGTTTACCAACCGAGCGAATTCGCATGTTGTTAGACGAGCATCATATAAAACAAGTGATCACAGATAGAGCTGGCCCATTTGATGACGTTTGTGTGGTACACCCAAATGACCGAGCGACGCAAAACGTTGATCTTAGCGCTGTAGTGCGACATCCAGAGCAGCTTGCCTATGTGTTATTCACCTCAGGTACAACGGGCAAACCTAAAGGGGCGATGACCACCCATCAGGGCATGGTAAACCATAATTGGGCGGCGCTAGATACCCTTAAATTTAGCGCTGTCGATACCTTTGCACAGACCGCAGCATTGTCGTTTGATATCAGTGTTTGGCAGTACCTTGGCGCTTTGATGAAAGGGGGCTGCGTGGCAATTTTCAGTGATGAAACTGTGCTTGACCCATTGCTGTTTTTACAGGCTCTAACACGTCATCAAGTATCGGTATTACAAACAGTGCCAGTTCAGCTTCAGCAACTGATGGATGAAGTTGCTGCAGGCGCCTATGACAGCTTAGGTGATTTGCGCCATCTTATTCCTACCGGTGAGGCACTGCCGCCAGAAATGGCAAGAAGGTGGTTTAAGCGTTACCCCCATATTCCTATGATGAATGCCTATGGCCCTGCGGAATGTAGTGATGATGTGACGTTGCATGTGATGAAAGAAACACCGGCGGCGTTCTACGCGCAACTTCCTATTGGCAAGCCCGTGTATCAGTCGGCCATCTATTTACTCGATGCCGATCTGCTGCCTGTTCCGCAAGGCGCGGTAGGGGAGATCTGTGTTGCAGGTGAGGTGGTATTAGGTCGAGGCTATTTAAATGCACCATCATTAACCGCCAATGCATTTGTTGCCAATCCATTTGGAGAACCGGGCAGCCGACTCTATAAAACAGGAGATTTAGGACGCTATAACCATCTTGGCGAGCTTGAGTTCCTGGGGCGCCGCGACTTCCAGATTAAGATCCGAGGAATGCGGATTGAGATGGGCGAAATTGAATCTGTGATGGAACAAGCTTCAGAGACAAAACGCTGTGTCGTCAGTGTCGAAAACGGGGTACTCATTGCTTATTTAGAAAGCCGCGCTGAATTGGCTGAATTAAAACGTCATGCTGCCGCTTGGTTACCGGACTTTATGGTGCCAACCCATTATATCTTGATGGCTCAGATCCCTGTTACTGCCAACGGTAAAGTGGATCGCAAATCTCTCCCCAATTTAGCTGAGGCGGGAATTGACGAGCGTGGTGAAGCGCCGCAACCGGGACTGGAGTCTGAACTTGCGGCGCATATGGCGACCTTACTAAAAATTGATGTCGATCGGATCGGTAGGCTGTCTGACTTCTTCCAATTAGGAGGACACTCACTACTTGCAATGCGCCTGATCTCAACATTACGCCGTGTATTGGAAGTAGGTAATGCGCTTACCGTTAAAGACCTATTTGAACAGCCGAGTCCACAGGCATTGGCACAATATATCACTCAGTTACAGCCCGAGGCGCGTGCGCAGATCAGTCATCATGAACTCATGCCACTGCAGCATTTCCCACTCAGTGCGATACAACAGCAAATGGTGTGGTTTGAGACCTTACAGCCGGGCACGCCACTGTACAATATGCCAACGTTGTGGCGCGTGCATGGACACTTGGATGAGGCACAGCTTAACCTCGCGATGGAGCAGTTGCAGCAGCAACATCCGATGTTAAGAGCAAGGGTGCAACTGGCACAGCAACAACAGTATATCAGCGATGATATTCAAGCACTTGAACTTAAAACATTTGATACCGATGCGGCACTCATGACTTGGTGCCGCGACCGAGCGGAGCAAAGCTTTGACTTTGCTGCTAGTTTGTTTGTACCTTACTTGTTGCGTTCAAAGCAAGGTGAGCAAGTGCTGATGCTAATGATGCACCATGTGATCACGGATGCATGGTCCAGTCAGTTACTACTTGATGACTTACGGGTGCTGTTAAGCGGTGAAGCCGTGCAAAACCCAAGCGCAATCACCTTCAGTGATGTTGTCCACTGGCAACTGAGTGATAGTTATCAGCAGCAGCTTGCCGAGCAGCTCAATTGGTGGCAAGAAACGCTGGGTGATGCGACAACGGTGCTAAGCTTGCCAACCCCACATCGCCGTCCACAACAGCGCTCGTTTGTTGGCTATAGTATTGCATTTACTTTGGATGATGCTACTAGCCTTGGGTTAAGTAAGCTCGCCCAGCAGCAAGATGCATCATTATTTATGGTCTTGTTAGCTGCATATAATGCCTATTTATCGCGTTTAACTGGGCAACAAGATCTGATAGTTGGAGTGCCTGTTTCTGGTCGTGAACATTCAGAACTTGAACGGGTAGTTGGGTTATTTGTTAACACTTTACCTCTGCGTAGTCAGTGTCAGCATCAAGCTGCGTTCACAGACTATCTTGCCCAGGTTAAATCGCAGTGGTTAGGAGTACTTGCACATCAAGATGTGCCATTTGAACATTTAGTAGACGCTCTTGAACAAGAACGGATCGCTGGTGTTAACCCCTTAGTACAGACTTTGTTTACGCTTGACCAACAAGGAGGGGGAGCTGAGCTTGAGACGGTGCAATTTTCCGAGCTTGAAATGAGTCATGACACCGCTAAATTCGATCTCTTGCTCGCGATGGCTGAACGTGAAGGACAGGTGTTTGGTGAATTTGAATTTGCACTGGATGTCTTCCCTAAAGCGCTAGGCGACCAACTAGTTAATGGCTTTATCCATTTTCTTGGAGAGCTTGTTTTAGCGCAATCGGCACCCATTGCATCACTTTCTTTGGTGTCCGCAGCACAAACTGAGCAATTAATGGCGCTGGGACAAGCCGATTTTGAGGCGCAGGCTGAACCTAGTGATCTCGTCTCTGGTTTTGCGCATGTGGTTGCCGAGCACGGCGAGCGCATAGCGGTAAAACAACAAGATAGCGCACTGAGTTACCGACAATTAGACGAGCAGGCTAACCAGCTGGCACACTATCTTATTGAGCAAGGTGTGCAACAAAATACGCTGGTTGCAATCGCGATGTCTCGCTCGGTAGACTGGATTATCAATGCCTTGGCTATCATAAAAGCTGGCGCAGGTTATGTGCCGTTAGACCCAGCTTGGCCGCAAGAGCGAATAGATTTTGTGGCCGAGCAAGCAGCAATGCAGTTGGTATTTGTTGATAAGCACAGTAAAGCAACGCTCAGTAGTAACCAGTTAACCTCAATTGATAGTAGGGACTTAGCGCTCACTCATTATTCTACCCTTGCGCCGTTTAAGAGTGTCTCATCAGAGACCGTTGCCCATGTTATTTATACCTCAGGCTCTACCGGAAAGCCGAAAGGCGTGATCACTCCTCATCGTGGGATCAGCCGCTTGGTGCTTAACCCAGAGCAAGGTGAGTTAACCCAAAATAATGTGGTTAGCTTTATGAATAACCCTGCTTTTGATGGCGCAAGCTTCGAAATTTGGTCTGCGCTCCTAAGTGGCGCATGCTTAGCCGTGATCTCCCATTCGCAAGTATTGTCGCCCGCTGACTTTGGGCAGGCTTTAGCGAATTATGGCGTTGACTATGGCTTTATGACGGTGGCCTTGTTTAATCAATATGTGCAAACCGACCCGACAATATTACATCACTATCGGGTACTTTGGACTGGCGGTGAAGTGATCCCAATCCGCTATTGCCGTGACTTACTAGCTAGTGGCTATCAGGGGCAATTGTGTAGTGCCTATGGACCGACAGAGAATACGATTTTCTCAACCACATTTGCGCTGACACCAAGTGTTCTTGCTGGTCAAGATGTGCCACTTGGCCGTGCCTGTGCTTGGAGTTATCACTTAGTAATGGATGACCACGGTAGCCTGTTACCATTGGGCGTACCTGGTGAGCTGTATCTCGGTGGGGCAGGTGTCGCCCACGGCTACTTAAACCGTCCAGACTTAACTGAGCAGGCGTTTGTTTTCACCCCATACAGTGAAGAAAAACTCTATCGTTCTGGAGATAGAGTGAGTCAAGATAGCGATGGTGTACTGCACTTTATTGGTCGTACTGATAATCAGGTGAAAATTCGTGGACACCGCATCGAACCTGAAGAACTGCAAGTTCGGGTGAACCAACATGACGCCGTAGAGCTTAGCTATGTTCAAGTTCGTCAAGACGAAGAGCAGGTTTATTTAGCCGCTTATGTGCAGCTAAAACCAGGTCATGCGTTAACTCGCCAATCTCTTCAGCAGTGGCTCTCAGATAAAGTGGCGCACTATTTGTTGCCGTCGACGATTACCTTTGTTGAGCGCTTTAAGTTGAATGCAAACGGCAAGATAGACAGCAAAGTATTGCCAACGCCAAGTGCAGAAGATTGGGGACAATTGGCAAGTAGCGGTGTCTTGGAAGGTCAAGCTGCACAGCTTGCTGATATCTGGCAAGAGCTTTTAGGTAAACAGCCCTCGTTACAAGATAGTTTCTTTACCTTAGGTGGTAACTCGTTACTTGCTATGCAGCTTGTAAACCGAGTAAAAGATGAATTTGATATCGAACTGCCCATTGCTGAAGTGTTCCTAAAACAGCGGTTAGGGGATCAGCTAGCGCTGCTACAACAAGCTCAAAACGATGGCGCGGCAGGGCAACAAGAACGCATCCAAGCCGCTGCTATTGACGCGATACACCCCTTATCGTTTGCTCAAGAAAGACTGTGGTTCTTACACGATATGGAACCAGAAAGCTTAGCGTACCACCTCCCGCTTGCTTACCGAATGCGCGGTAAGGTAAGGCTAGACGCATTAAGTAAAGCCATTGAATTGGTTGCTAATCGTCATGTAGTGCTAAAAAGCCGTGTTGTTTTAGACAATGAGCAAGCCTACCAGCAAGCCGACCCCAGCGCCAAAGTGCCTTTTAATCTGCACTACTGCGCTGAGGATGAGCTTGAAGCTATGATGGCTAAGGTATCCGCGACGCCATTTGATTTACGCCAAGGACCAGTATTTCGTGCTGATGTCTTTATGCTAGATAGCGAGGATTTAGCACTACTTATCAATGTACATCACGCCATGGCGGATGGCTGGTCCTTGGCCATTATTGCTGATGAATTACGACAGGCCTATCGTGCTTATTGTGACCAGCAAACACCAGAGTTGCCGGTACTAAGCTGTCAGTATGGTGATTTTGCTCAGTGGCAAAGATCACATTTTGATGATCATGCGTTTACCGCACAGCTGGATTACTGGCGTGATACATTGGCCGATGCTCCCGATCTGCAATTATATACCGACAGACCTCGCACGCAGACCCGCAGTGAAGCTGGAGCGACGTATAGCTGCCTATTGCCGCAATCGCTGGTGACAACATTGAATAGCTATGAACGCCAAGGTTATTCCGGCTTTATGGTGATGATGGCGACCTTTGCCACTGTGTTGAGACGTTACTCCGGCCAAGATGACATTGTTATTGGTACTCCAGTGGCGGGCCGAGCGACGACGCAACTTGAGCAATTAGTGGGTTTCTTCGTCAATATGCTGCCACTGCGCTTGCAATTCGATGCGCAGCAGAGCTTCGAGCAACTGCTGGTTCTTGTACAACGTCAATTGGCAGCGGCGATGGCGAATCAACAAGTTCCATTTGAGCGCATTGTGCAAGAGGTCGTAAAGGTTAGAGATACTAGCCGCACGCCTGTATTCCAAGCGGTACTGTCCTATCAAGACTTAGCCTATGACGGCTTGGAGCTTGATGGTCTTGAGGTAAGCGCCATCGACCCACAATTGGACGTAGCTAAGTACGACTTGCTGCTCAATGTTACGCCTCAATCTGAGGGGACATGGCTGACAATGGAATATAGCAGTGCCTTATTCGATGAAAGCACAATTGCTGACATGATGTCTAACTTTACCGCGATACTAGCGCGCATGTTGGCGCAGCCAACGGCACAGCTTGATAGCTTACCACTACTTAGTGATGAGGTGGCGAGTAAGGTGTGTGAGCTTTACCAGCGACCGCGTCAGGACTTTATGTGCGATGAAACGACCCATGCCCGATTCGAACGGATCGCTGCGCAATATCCGCAACACATTGCGATTGTGTGTGAAGGACAATCAATCCGCTATCAAATGCTCAATCAACACGCTAACCGTATTGCTTGGCAGTTAATTGAACGAGGCGTTACGGCGGGGAGTTTAGTGGGTGTCTGTGTAGATCGCTCAATTAATATGCTGATTGCAATCTTAGGTGTGATGAAGGCCGGTGGTGCTTATGTGCCGCTAGACCCAACTCATCCGCAGCAGCGTATTGATTATATTGTTAATGACGCTGACCTTACGTTGGTGATTGGTGATACTCAGTACAGCGGGCAATTTAGCACGGTCGAGTATCTCGATACGGCAATGACCATGATGTCTAGCCACAACAGCGATAACCCGCCGGTGCGTTGTCAACCTGAGGATTTAACCTATGTAATTTATACCTCAGGTTCTACCGGGACGCCTAAGGGCGTGTTACTAGAGCACCGCAATGTGGTGCGTCTGTTTGATGCGACCGCTACACGGATCCCAATTACTGAAAACGATGTGTGGAGTCTGTTCTCATCATGCACTTTTGATTTCTCGGTATGGGAGATCTGGGGGGCATTATTACATGGTGGTAAATTGGTGGTGGTGCCTTATGAAACAACACGCAACAGCGAAGCGTTCCATCAACTGTTGTGTGAGCAAGGCGTCACTCAGTTAAGTCAAACTCCATCGGCATTTTTACAAGTGGTTCGAGAAAACCTACAAAGTAGTCAGCAACTGCCAGTGCGCCGCGTGGTACTTGGGGGGGAGGAAATCGATTTTACGGCGCTTCGGGGCTGGTTTGAGCGTTATCAAGATGAAATTGAAATTATCAATATGTACGGGATCACCGAGATCACTGTACATGCAACCCACCGCCGTATTCAAGCTAGTGATGTACTTGAGCAGACAGCCACTGCCAGCTTAATTGGTGATGGTATCGCTGATCTTGATATTTTGATTTTAGATGAACATCAACACCTAGTTCCTGTGGGCGTAGCAGGAGAGATCTATGTTGCAGGTGCTGGTCTGGCTCGTGGGTATCTCAACTTACCAGAGCAAACCGCAGATCGCTTTATTACAGTCAATGGAGATCGCCTCTACCGCTCGGGTGATTTGGCACGGGTAACGGTTGATGGCGATTTAGAATATCTCGGCCGTTGCGATAACCAAGTGAAAATTCGTGGTTTTAGAATTGAGCTTGGTGAAATCGAAGCCTTGCTAAGTGACATGTCAGGCGTCGATGAAGCGTTGGTCATGGCGCACAAAGAGCCTCAGGGAGGTACTGCTTTGGTGGCGTATATCATGGACAGTCAAGGTCGTGCGAGTGAACAGCAACTTCGAGCCGCGTTACAACAGCGTCTTCCTGAATATATGGTGCCTGCTTATTTTGTGATGATGGAAGCTTTCCCTCTGACTGCCAACGGTAAGGTCGACCGCCGTGCATTGCCTGAACCTAAGGCTGCATTGCAAGCTCGAGTGGGCGAATTGCCACAAACCAATTCTGAGCAGTTTGTCGCCCAAGTATTTGCTGAATTACTCGACTTAGAAGTGGTTTACCGAGACGACAACTTCTTTGAAATTGGTGGACACTCACTGTTAGCAACTCGTGTCATATCGCGCTTACAAAAGCAGTTCAATTACAAAATTGCCATGCGTGACTTTTTCCAAATGGCAACCGTTCGCGAACTGGCTGCTTTGGTTGGTCCTGACGAACCGCTTACGCAAGAAAAAACCGAGTTGGCAGAGTTACCTCAGGTGGAGCGTAAAGCCGCGACTTTGATGCAGCAAAGCTTTTGGATTGCACAGAGTTTGCTAGGTGATAAGAGTGCTTACAACATGCCGCTGGCGTTATTGATTGATGGAACCTATGACCTTGCTCGTATCGAGCACGCGGTTACTGCGCTTTGGCAGGGTCACAAAGCCTTACGTGTGTATCTAAAACAAGACACCCAAGGTCTTTGGCAGCATGCTCGTGAAGCGACCGCGCCTGCGCCCTTTGAAGTCATCAATTTAGGGCCAAATGAATCATTAATCGAACATGCGCAACAACTTGGTGCAGAACCCTTTAGCTTTGATGGAGATACGTTATTTAAAGTGGTATTGCTGACCAAAGGTGCGCAGGCGTGCTTACAGTTTGTCGTCTCGCATTTAATCGCCGATGGTTGGTCACTGACCATTTTAGCTGAAGAGTTTATGGCTTTATACCAAGCCAAAAACACAACCATGATCAGTGGCTCAGACTACTGGCAGTATCAGGCATTGCCGCAAACGCAGCTTGAAGAAGGCTTAGACTGGTGGCGAGGTCATTTGGCTGCTGCACCGCAAAGTCACCAATTGTCGCTACAAATGGAGCGAGAGTTGAGCCGTCAACAAGGCGCAAGACGAGAGGTGGTATTAACTCAGGATGTCACTGACGATTTGACCCAACTGGCACAATCTCAAGGCATGTCTAGCTTTATGTTACTGCTGGCAGCTTGGCAGTTGGTACAGCATAAATTCACCGGAGAAACGGACTTAGTGACAGGTTTCCCTGTGTCGGGACGAGATGACGTGGCGTTTGAGCGCACGGTTGGTTTGTTTGTGAATACGTTACCACTGCGCGGTCAGTTGGATCCTCAGCAGACGCTCCAGCAATTCTTGTCACAGGTACGTGATAGTGCATTTGATGCGCTAGATCATCAAACCATACCACTGAGCCAAATTGTTGAAGCTGTTGCGCCCAACCGCTTAGCTGGGATGAATCCACTGTTTCAGATCACTTTCTCGTTGCACAACTTGCCTTCGGATTCGGTCACATTAGACGGGTTAACTATCACTCCAGTTGAAAGTGAACCTGAGAGTGTAAAACTCGACTTATGCTGGTTTGTTCAGCATAGCGACGACGGCATGGTGATCCAACTTGAGTATGATGTTGATTTGTTTGAAGCCGGACTGATTGATAGCTTAATTGGTAGCTATGAATATGCCTTAACGCAACTGTCGAGTTGGTTAGCAATGCCTATCAATGAGCTAAGTGTAGTTTCTCCTAAGCAACAGCAAAAACTTAGTCATTGGAGTCAAGTTGATGGTCAGTGGCCGCAAACCGCTACCTTACACGGAGAGTTTGAACGCCGCGCAGAAGCTTATCCCGATGCCGTTGCTGTTGAGGTGTTAAATGGCACTTCGCTGACATATTGCATGCTCGACGAAAAGGCCAATGGCTTAGCACGTGTTCTATTAGCTAGAGGCGTGCAAGTAGGTTCGAGGGTGGCGCTGTGCCTGCCGCGTAATGAACTCAGTGTGATTGCTGCCCTTGCTGTGTTGAAAGCGGGTGCCGCTTACATTGGGTTAGACCCTGAGTTACCAGCCGAACGTAGAGATTATATTTTATCAGACAGTGATGCTGACTTGTTGCTGTGTACCCAAGAAACTGCTCAGTCAGTGCAAGGGGAATACTTATTTTTGGATGACTTTGAGCATATTATCGCGTCTATAGAGCGGACAAACCCTCAAATCAAGGTTCGTTGCGATCAACTGGCTTATGTGATCTATACCTCGGGTACTACTGGGCGTCCTAAAGGCACATTGTTACAGCATAGTGCAGTCATGGGCTTTGCCCGTAATTCAGATAATTTACTGGATATTCAAGTGGGTACTCGGGTGTTGCAATTTGCTTCCATCGCCTTCGACTCTGCCGTATTAGAGTTTTGGGCGGCGTTAATGAATGGTGCAACTTTACTGTTAGCAGACAAAATGGCTGTTATGCCGGGCATTGCTTTGGCCCAAACCCTTGAAACCATGCAGGTAAATTTTGCCATCCTATTCCCATCGGTATTAGCCAATACTCCTGTTCATGCGTATCCAGCACTGCACACCATTTTAACGGCAGGTGAAGCGCCTTCCTATGCACTGTTGCAATCTTGGAGTGCACCAACGCGCCGCATTATTAATGCCTACGGCCCGAGTGAAACGGGGGTAGGTGTGTCATTGGGGGATTTTGATATTAGTCGCAATCGCAAACCGCACATGGGGGTCCCACGCCCAGGCAGTAAGTTGTTTGTATTGGATGACCAATTACAACCAGTGCCACCTGGGGCTGTTGGTACGCTATACATCGGCGGTCCATGTGTGGGGTTAGGTTATTGGCGCAAGCCAGACGTGACAGACGCGCGGTTTACCACGCATCCAAGCCATGGCCGTTTGTATAACTCTGGCGACCTCGTGCGCTATGACGGCGACGGTAACTTGGTGTTTATTGGCCGCGCCGATAATCAGATAAAGCTGCGTGGTCACCGTGTTGAGCTTGAAGAAGTTGAGGCGGTACTGTGCAACTTTGCCGAAGTAAGCCAAGCCGCGGTGGTGCCGCAGTACGAAGGCGAAACCGTCACAGCACTCGCTGCATATATTGTAACCACAGCTCCAGCCGCACAAGTCAAAGCGCAATTGCAATCACTAGTACCGAGTTACATGGTGCCTCAGTTGTGGTGTGAACTTGCAGCTTTACCCACCGACGTCAACGGTAAGATCAAGCGCTCAGCCTTACCCGCTGCTGAGGTGGTGAGTTCTGGCCCAAGGCAACAAGCGAGTGGTCAGGTACAACAAACCTTAATGACACTCTGGCAGGAAATTTTGGGTCATAGCGACTTTGGAGTAACCGACAATTTCTTTGATGTTGGAGGCCAATCGATTCTCGCCACGCGATTACAAGCGGCGATAAATCAAGCATTCGAAAAAGAAGTTGAATTATTGGCTTTATTCAAACACACCACAATTTCGGCACAAGCCAGCTGCTTAAGTGATGAGACAGTTGCAGCTAAGCCCAAGCTAGGTAGTCAAGCTGGTAATAAACGACGCCAAGCGCGTCAACGTCAACGTAGAGGGAAAGAAACATGCTAAGCGAACCAACAACAATAACTGAGCTGGCAGAAGAATTGGAAGACAGCATTGCCATCATAGGTATGGCTGGACGTTTTCCTAAAGCTGAAAATATCGACGCCTTTTGGCAAACCTTATGTGCAGGTCAAAGTGGCATGACAGTGCATCAACTGAGTGCAGAAGAGCAAGCGCAATTGCCAAAGGATTGGGTGCCAGTAACACTGAATTTAGAGGGCGCCGCTGACTTTGATGCTAATTTATATAATTTGTCGGCTCGTGAAGCGGCCATGATTGACCCGCAACAACGTTGCTTTTTGGAAGTGTGCCAAACCGCTATAGAACACGCCGGATATGCACCGAGCCAAGTCGACGGCAAGGTTGGCGTATTTGCGGGAGTCAGTCCAAGCCAATACTTTATTGAAAATGTGATCCATCATGTCGACAGTCACAACGCCATGAGCTTGTTTTCTGGTAGCTTGCCAGACCAACTAGCAACTCGCGTAGCGTGGCATTTAAACCTCCGGGGGCCAGCAATGACGCTGGCAACGGCCTGCTCAACTTCGCTTACCGCTTTGTCTGTGGCAGTGCAACACCTTGAAAGCTTCCATTGTGATATGGCGCTGGTGGGGGGCAGTTCGCTTCAGTTAGGAGATGAAAAGGGCTACCAATACATAGAAGGCGCTATCTTTTCGGAAGATGGAATTTGCCGACCATTTGATGAAAAAGCGTCAGGTACTTTGACCGGCAGTGGCGTTGCTGCGGTGGTGCTCAAACGCACCAAAGAGGCCCTTGAAGATGGCGACAACATTATCGCGGTGATCCGCTCCACAGCGCTAAATAATGATGGCAATGAGAAGGTCGGTTATACCGCGCCCAGCGAAAATGCACAGGCAGAATTGGTAATTGAAGCCATGACTGCCGCGGATTTACCCGTTGAGCAAGTTAAATTTGTAGAAGCACATGGAACAGCCACCAAGTTGGGGGATCCAATTGAACTCAATGCTTTGAGTCGCGCCTATGAAGAGCTTGGTGCGACGGCGCAGCAAACCTATGTGGGGTCGCTAAAAACGAATTATGGCCACTTGGATGCGGCTGCGGGGATCGCGGGAGTCATCAAAGCGGCACTGGTATTGGATAAAGGCGTTATTCCACCGATGCCACATTTTGAACAGCCCAATCCTGCCTTTGCAATGCAGGCCAGTCCACTGAGAGTAAACCAGCAAGCGGTTGCGTTAAATCAGCAAGAAACGCTATTGGCGGGAGTTAGCTCGTTTGGTATTGGTGGCACCAATGCTCACGTGGTGCTGCAGAATATGCCTGCTAAAACGCAAGCAACAGCGCAGCTTAATCCGTGGAGTTTTGTACCATTGAGCGCAAAATCAACGAAATCGTTGAGCGATTATAACCAAGCCATTTTGGCGGAAGCTGAGCGCCGAGGCAATCTGTCTCGAGATTGCGTAAAAACCATGGTACATGGTCGCGAGCGTTATCCGCTGAGGCGTGCAGTGTTATTGCATCAAGGCGAAGTGTACGGACAGGTTGGTGAGCATCAAGCGCAACATCAAGCCAAAGTGGCGTTTATCTTCCCTGGGCAAGGAACCCAATTTGTACAAATGGGGATGGCGTTATATCGCAGTGAGCCTGAATATCGTCGTCACTTAGACCAAGTCGCAGCCTATGCGTTAAATCGCGGTGTAGACATTATTCAGCTATTACACAGTGATGACGCTCAGCTGGCCATCACCAAAAACACTCAGCCAGTATTGTTTGCTGTGGAATACAGTTTAGCTAAGCTGCTGGCTTATTATGGTATTCAAGCAGATGCTTATCTTGGGCATAGCTTAGGAGAGTGGGTCGCGGCTTGTCTTAGTGGGTTATTGTCGCTAGAAGATGCCCTTGGTGCCGTTATTGAACGGGCGAGATTAATGGATAGCATGCCCACAGGAGCGATGCTAAGTGTCTCGAAAAGTTGGCAAAGTATAGCTGATTTGATGCCAAACGGTATTGAATTAGCCGTTGAAAACAGTCACGACACATGTGTTATTGCGGGCAGTTTTGAGGCAATTCAGGAAGCCGAGTTAATCCTATCTGAAGAAGGGCTGTCACCAAAACGCCTAAAGACTTCTCATGCTTATCACAGTCAACAAATGGCTCCCATGTTAAGTGAATTTGAGCGTTATTTGACGAAACTTAAGTTTACTCAACCTAGTACGCCTTGGATTTCAAATAGAAGCGGCGAGTGGGTCGATTTTGTAAAAGCTGCAACGCCCCAGTATTGGAGTGAGCATGTAAGGCATACAGTGAAGTTCGCTGATGGTTTAGCCTTGCTAAAATCACAGCAGTATATTTGCGTAGAAGTAGGTCCTGGGCAGCTGTTCACACAGTTATTGAAGCGACAAGATTATCATTATGGCGTGGCAACCATTGGCAATGCAAAACAGCTTGGTCATGAACAGCAGTCGTTGCTGCGAGCGATAGCTCAACTATGGACGTGCGGGGTTGAACCTAATTGGGACGCCATGTTGGGAGAAGGCGCTTATCAACGTCAAGTAATGCCAACCTATCCGTTTGAGCGTAAAACCTATTGGTGGGGAGAAAAACGCTTAAGCCACACGGAAGTTGCTGCTTCTGTCACGCCAGAGTCTGAACCTCAAGCCCATGGACTCAGCCCTGAAGCACAGATCCTAAGTGTCTTTTCATCCTACTTTGACCGTGATGACCTTACCGTGGAGGACGACTACTTTAGTCTGGGTGGTGACTCTCTACTGTTGGTGAGTGTGTTGAAAGACATCAACAGTAAACTCGGTACCAGCTTAACACTCGATCAGTTCTTGCAAGCTCCTACGGCCAGTCAATTGAGTCAATTTGTTACCTCGCAATCTGAGCAAAAGAATGGAACTGAACTCGCGCTCACTCTGAGTGAAACACTGCAACCTAATAATACCGATGTTCAGGTTGACGCTGCTTTGATCACTGGGTGTACTGGGTTTTGGGGGATCCACCTGCTGCAGCAATTGCTAGATTCGAGTGATAGTACTTTATATTGCTTAGTCCGAGCTGAAGACGAAAGTGCCGCAAGGCAAAGGTTGTATCAAACTGCTCGGCATTATGGATTGCCGCTACAGATCGCCAGCTCGCGGATCAAGGTCATCATCGGTGATATCTGTGAGCCTTTATTTGGTCTGCCGTCAGAGGCGTTTGAGGCATTAGGCCAGCAAGTGAGCAAAATATACCATCTGGCAGCTTCAGTTAACCATTTCTATGGTGTTGAGTCATTGCGTGCTGCAAATATTGATAGCGTAACAACTTGCTTGCAATTGGCCGCACAAGGGCCGAAAAAGCGGCTTATTTTCGCCTCTTCCATTTCAGTCTACTCTAACACGGCTTATGTGGGCGAAACGCAAGTTACCGAGCAACCTGAACTGTTAACTGGCGAATTTAGTTCTGGATATGGGCACAGCAAGTGGGCGGCAGAGCAGCTGATCTGGCAGGCCAAAGCACGTGGATTTGATACGCTTGTCTTGCGAGCAGGTAACATTACCGGTCCTCAAGAAAGCGGACAATGCAATGAAAAAGATGCGATTTGGGCACTGGTAAAAGGTTGTATTCAAGTGTCGGCTTATCCTCGTTCAGCGGCAGGATTATATGTTGACATGTTACCGGTTGACCAAGCTTGCGCTATCACTCATACATTGGCCGAACATGCACCTGTAGGCTCGGTATATCATTTAGTACCACATAATTTATTGACCTTCCACGACCTAGCCGAGCAAGCCAGATCATTAGGTTATCCACTGCAAATTCTCGATGACACACTTTGGGCGAAACGGGTAACCCAGATGCTGACAGAAGCGCAGCAGCGTCCGCTATATCGTATGTTGCAGGCGCAAGAGGGGGAAGCAGAGGTCAATAAGCAGCTTCGTTTTAATAACGACTTGCTCTGTGAAACGTTACAAAAGGAGCATCACAGTCTACCAGAAATTAGCGCAGGTACGGTAAACCGTTACATCCAAAGACTGATGGAACGTGGATTTTTACCCTGTGTAACTGAACTTAACAATCAAGAAAAAAGTGCAGCAGTACTGACTGAGGAAGAATAATGGGCGAGCAAAAAAGCACCACAAAAAAGCAAGGATTAGGTAGAGACTTTTGGATTTACCGATTGGGACAAAGCCTATCATTAGTTGGTGATGCCGTGGGCATGCTGGCGTTAGGTTGGTGGATCCTAGAAAAAACCGGATCGGCTGCTGTGATGGGTACAATGTTGGCCATTCCTATGGCGATAGGGGTTGTCCTAACCCCACTATTTGGTCCCATCGGAGACCGTTACAGTCGTAAGCATGTGATTGCCTTGAGTGACATCATTCGCGCGATAGTGTTTGTCGCTTTGGCGGCCTGTGTGATGTTTGACCACTTTGATAAAGCACTGTTAGTTGCCTTGTTCACTGTGAACACCACCGCTGGGGCGCTCTTTAGCAGCTCGTCTCGCAGTATTGTTGCTCAGCTAGTCGATAAAGCGTTACTCAAAGAGGCCATCAATAAAACAGAGGGTATCAACGCGATGGCGGGGATCGTTGGTGGCCTGCTCGGTGGTGCATTAGTATCTGTGTTTGGTGTGATGGTGGCGTTTTGGGTCAATACGGCGACTTTCTTGGTGGCGATGATTTGCTCATTGCTGATCCGCGCTAACACAAAAGCCAGCGAGAGTAGTGGTGTGATGGGAGTGAAAACTTGGTGGAATGCAGTATTAGAGGGATTCAGAGTGGTTTTTCAAGTACGCATACTGCTTGGTTTGTCATTGATTGTCATGTTTATCAATTTCACCGTTGCGCCATTGGAAGTACTGGTTCCTTACCTTGTGAAAGAAGTGGAGCAATTGCCTGCTTGGTACGTAGGTTTGCTTGAATCAGGACTGGCAATCGGCAGTATTTTAGGTGTGGTGTTGTTCGGTTTTATTGCCCAAAAAGTGTCGTTAGACCGCATCATGCTTTTTGCATTTCTACTCCTTGGTGTATGTATCGGCTCCATGGCATTTAACATTCACATTTACCAAGTACTTGTTTCATTGACGCTAATTGGTTTGGCAACCGTATGGGCAAACGTAGTTCTGTCTTCGCAAGTGATGGCTTCCGTGCCAGATATTTTGCGTTCAAGAATTGGTGCAACACTTGGATTTATGGGTAAAGGGATTGAGCCTGTCAGCATGTCTGCGGTCGGGATAAGTGTAGATAAAGTGGGCTTTTCAACTACATTATTGGTGTTAGGAGCTGTTGCATTAGTGGTTGCACCTTGCCTGTATTTATTGCCGCATTTTAAAACCTTTATGCGCCTAGAAGCCGAACAGGCGGGTGACTTTTTAAAAACCAGCTATCCCGCATTGGATAAAGCCGTTAAAGCAGGAGGTATCTAATGTTATCAGTACGTCGTCAAACTCAGCTTAATCACCTCATTGCTGCTCAGTTTGTAAGCCATGAAGGAATACAGTACCAAGAGCTTGGAAACGGGGACATTCACGTTGCGTATGAAGTGACATCGCCACAACAGCCCGCAATGGTGGTTAAGTTTAGAAAGCGCTTTCCATATGGCGAAGTAGAGAGCCATTCAGCGTCGCTGATTGCCGGAGAATATAAAGGCACGCAATTGTTTTACCAAGCGCTTGCAGGTAGTGAGTTGGCAGTCCCTCAGCAATATCAAAGTGGCCAGTTAGATGGTCAATTTTGGGTCATAGAGTCAAAATTAGAACAGGCAGTGGCCTTTGCCGATTTTACTTCTGAGCAAGCTCATCAGGCAGGTTGCACGTTGGCGAGAGCTTTACTCAGTGCTTATAAAAAGCCAGCGCCTTGTGACGGTATGGGCAAGTTACTTTTGACCACTGAAGGCGGTTTGAAGGGCCAAAATGAAACCGCACAACAGCTTCAATACCAATTTGAAAAACGACGCTTTATCAATCTTATTAAAGAAATAAGCATAGAAACAGAAGCGACGGCATTAATTGACGCGCTAACGCTGAGTTATGAGCTGCAATCGTTACATGAATGGCCACTTACATTGGTAAATGAAGATATTCATCCAGAAAACTTGGTATTGCAGCACAATGGACAACTTGCGGTAATGGACCCGCAAGTATCTATCGATTCAGGACTGCGATTTTTAGCGCACTTTTGGCTTAACTGTGTATACTTTTGGCCGCTCCTTCTAGGCGGCAACATGACACAGCACGATGAGCGAGCTTGGGTCACGAACTTAGCGCCATTAGGGGAAGGGTTTTTGCAAACCTGCATCACCCAACATGTACCAAAAACTGCGTTTTATGCTGAGGCGTTCTTACGTCAGTTATATCTTTTATGGCGTCACCAAGAGTATGCCTGTGGTCGTTCGGAGCAAGGTTCCGACACCGTACTTGGTTCAGTTCACGAGGCTAGCGCTCGGATCCCTGCGTTACTTAATCAATTACAAGCGCTGTCGGTATTACTGCTGGAGGCGCACCATGAATAAGCTGAAAACGGTTGCCTTGTCAGGTGCAATTTTGGTTTTTGGTGTGGTCGCTTTTGTTGGACTAAGCGCCCAAGATGAGCCGGATGTCATTGAACCACAGCAACAGCTGCCCGTCGTAAGTGCCATCACAGTGCAAGAAGTGGAAGCACCGATCACCCTAACGACTCGAGGTCGAGTTGAACCTTTGTATCACACTCAGCTGGCGGCGGAGGTGAGTGGTCGGATCGAAGAAGTGGCTACCGAATTTAACGACGGCGACTTGGTCAGTAATCAAGGCCCGTTACTCCGTATTGAACAGCACAGTTATCATGCCGCACTGTTAAAAGCAAAAGCTGAACTTAGCCGCACTCAAGCTGAGTACACTTTGATCGAAGCGCAAGCCAAGGTCGCAGAGCAAGAATGGCAAGGTGTCACAGATCAAACACCTTCCGATCTTGCGCTTTATAAGCCACAACTAGCCAGAGAGCTGGCAAACATTGAAGCTGCTAAGGCGGACTTGCTGATTGCCCAAAGAGACTTAAACAAAACGGTGATTAGAGCACCATTTAATGCCGTTGTAGCCACGCGCTCGGTGGGACTGGGTCAATACGTCGAACAAGGAGAGGTGTTAGGGCAGTTAATGAGCACAGATATCGCACAGATCCGACTACCACTAAGTGTTGCTCAGCTAAAGCGCGCACCATCACTCATTGGAAAGCGAGTTGAACTTACTTCATCGCTGAGTAAAAAACGCTATGGCGAAATTGTACGTATTGAAAACACCACGGGTGAACATGCGGTAAATCACGTGGTTGTCCGTGTTATGGATCCGTTAGCCTTACATTCAGACCTAGATGCGCTGCGATTTGGTGATTATGTAATAGCAAAGGTAGAGCTTGAGCAGAGTGTCCGTCACACAGCGATCCCAGCTAAATTTTTACGTCAAGGCAGCGCGTGGGTTGTAGATGGCGAGGGCCGCTTACACCACAGGCAATTAACCGTTAAAAGCTTTTATGAAGATCAGGCATTAATTTCGGCTGGGTTGGAAGCGGGTGATCGCTTGATAGTGACTCCACTGCAAAACCCAGTTGCTGGGATGCAAGTTGAAGTCAGACACATCTCATCAGGTGAACAGTGGGTACAGACGGCTACACCGAACAAGGAGATGCAGTGATGCTTCGTAACGTGATTGCTTGGTTTATTAAAAACCCTATCGCCGTCAATTTACTGATGTTGTTTTTATTGATTGGCGGTGTGTTATCGTTTTTGTCTATTAATAAGCAGTTATTGCCACTTGAGCCCAATCAGCAAATTGAGGTCATCGTTGAGTATCCAGGAGCATCGGCTGCTGAAGTAAAAATTGGGGTGACCGAAAAAATAGAGAATGCACTGCAAGGGTTACCTGAGGTGCGCCGTATGGTGGGGCTCAGCAACAAGGAGTTGGCCCGAGTTCGTTTGACCTTGAGTGACGATAGTGATGCGCAACAATTGTTAGCCCGTGTGAAGCGTGAAATTGACGCGTTATCAACACTCCCCGTCGGCATTGAACGTCCTGTGATTGAATATATACCGCCACGCCATACTGTAATGTTTCTAGCCTTGTACGGCAGTGCAGATCAAAAAAATCTAAAAATGGCGGCAGCCAAGCTACAACGGGAACTCTTACTGTTACCTGAGGTGCAATATGTTGATCATGACAGTGGTCGCGATTTTGAGGTCAGTATTGAAGTAGACCCTGATGCACTGAGGCGTTATGGCCTAACCATGACGCAATTGAGCGAACGGATCAATGCTTACTCAATAAACCAAACGGGTGGTTTTATCCGAAATGAGCAAGGTGAAATCACTGTGCGAATGGAGAATCAGGCATACCGCTCAGGTGAATTTGCGACGATCCCAGTACTTACTTTATCCAACGGTGCTACGGTACTGCTTGGGGAAGTTGCCACTGTAAACGACACCTTGGCGGATGGGGCTTTCTTTTCAAGCTTTGATGGTAAACCGGCTCGTATTTTCCAAATCAGTGCCGCCCCTGAGCAAGATATCGCGGTCGTATCAGAGGCGGTTGAACGCTATCTAGCTACGCATTCAGCGTCATTAGAAGCTGGCTTAACGGCGACCGCTTGGCTCGACTTTAATTACTATGTTGAAGGGCGCTTGGACATGATGATGGAAAACCTGTTTGCAGGTGCTTTGTTAGTTTTTGTGGTTCTGAGTTTATTTTTACGTCCTCGTATTGCCATGTGGGTAATGGCTGGGATCCCCATTAGCTATCTTGGCACTATGATGCTGCTGCCCATGGAAAGTGTATCGGTAACGCTTAATTTAATGAGCATGTTTGGCTTTATTTTGGTGCTGGGTATCGTAGTAGACGACGCCATCGTGGTGTCAGAAAGTGTCTATCATGAGTGTGAGCGTACAGGCTATCAACAAGCCAGCGTAATAAAAGGAGTTGAAAAAGTGTCAGTCGCGACGGTATTTGGCGTACTCACCACAGTTACTGCATTTTTACCGCTGCTGTTTGTAGAAGGGGAATCAAGAGAGTTATTTCGCAGTATTGGGTTTGTTGTGGTGTTCGCGATGTTGTTTTCAATCATCGAATCTAAATTGATCTTACCGGCTCACCTTGCTGCGATAGGCCCAAAGAAGCGGGTGACTCCTGTGCTAGATAAACTACGCAACACCATTGCGCTTGGTATGCAGTCGTTTATTCGTGGCGTATATGAACCTGTGCTGCGAACTTTGCTACCAAAACGTTGGCCAGTAGTCAGTGCATTTTTTGCGTTATTTATGGTTGCAATGGGTATGCTCTCAGGTGGTCATGTAAAGTGGATTGGAGATGCCCGTGTTCCTCATGATTTCCCTTCAATTCAACTTCGGATGGAAAGTACAGCCTCTGAAGCCATGACGGTAGAGGCGATACGAGCTTTTGAACAAAGCGTGTTAGATGTTGATAAATCGCTGGCTTCACAATATGGCCAAGGTATGGTTGCCCACACTGCGGTGATCCTTGATGGTCCGCAAAATGCGGAGTTATACGTTAAGTTGGTAGATGATGAGGCGAGAAAATTAGACACTTTTGCATTGGCAAAGCTTTGGAGGCAAGCGCTTCCTAACATGCCAGGGTTAAAAGAGTATCGGATCCAAGAAACACTAGATGGTGACCCTGAATCGCGAGATATTCAGATCAATGTAGTGGGGGAAGTCCCTTTACAAGTTGATGCTGCCGCTAAGCAACTAGAGCAAAAGCTAAACGCCTTGTCTGCGGTTTATGATGTGACAAACAGTCAGAGCAACATGGATATAGAGGTTCGGTTAGCATTAAATGAAATGGGACAGAACCTAGGTCTCACACCAGAGATGTTGATGTCTCAGGTTACCACAGCAATTTATGGTATTGAGGTACAGCGAGTACTAAGAGATAGCTTTGAAGTCAAGGTGATGCTCAAGTATCCGCAAGACTATCGTGCTCAACTACATCAGCTCGATAACATATATATTCACCTAGATGATGGGACTGAATTGTTGTTTACGGACGTAGCCACCTATCAGTTGATCCAAGCGCCCACAGAAATTCGCTCCGATAATGGTAGACAAAATGTTGTCTTAATGGCGTCAGTGGACCCGCTGCTTGCGGACCCTGATGATATCTCTGATTTGTTAGAGCAGAGCATTCTCGCTGAGCTATCAGCTGAGTTTCCAGGGCTGACATTTAACCTAAACGGTGAGCTCAAAGAGCAACAAGGCAGAATGTCTCGTCAAGCGGTGCTATTCCTATTATCGCTTTTTGGTATTTACGCATTATTGGCCATTCCACTGCGCTCCTACAAAAAGCCTCTACTGATTTTGAGTGTCTTGCCATTTTGCTTCGTTGGTGCCGTATTTGGGCATTGGATAATGGGACTAGGTATGAGCGTGATGTCGCTATTTGGCGTGATTGCAGCACTTGGTGTCGCGGTCAATGATGCCTTAATTTTGTTGGTGGCCCATTCAAAACCGGGTAGTCGCATTGTGCAAGTGGCTAGTCAGCGTTTTATGGCCATTACCTTAACGTCGTTGACGACATTTATCGGCCTATTGCCGTTAATGTTTGAGACAGATTTACAAGCACACATGGTGATCCCAATGGCGGTGTCTTTAGCATTTGGGGTGATAGCCAGTTCTTTTGCAACATTATTTATGTTGCCTGTACTACTAAAAAGCGCGGCAGTAAAACACAATAAATCGACTATCGCTGCTGCAAATTTTGACTTGGGTTAATAAGGAAAATTCATGGATAAGTATAAAGTTGACATTGTAGATTCGCTGACAGCTTCTGAGTTTAAGCGCAATTATTTAAAACCAGGCCGCCCTGTACTGATTAAGGGGGCCATCAAACATTGGCAAGCAACCCAAGGGTGGGGTACCCACTATTTCAAGCAGCATTTTCCAGATCAGCAAGTACCAGTAAAGCGGTTTGAAAAAGGCAATATTATTAAAGAGGCAATGCCGCTTGGAGATTATTGCGACCAATTAGATGCGTATGAGCGAGGTGAAGGGGAGTTTCCAGCTTATTGTCACGATATTCCAATATTTCATGCCTTACCGGAATTGAAACAGGATATAAATGATTTTCCTAGTAATTTTATGCCAATTGCTTATAGTAATTGGTGGAAATATTGCCAATTTTTTCTTGGCCCCTCGCAAAGTGTCACACCGCTACATTTTGACTGCTTACTGACGCACAATTTGTTCTTCCAAATAAAGGGGACTAAACGCTTTACGCTACTGCCATATGAAGATAGTCGTCATTGTGGCAGATATGGCTGGCGTTGGTTCAAACTTGACCCCGAGCAACCTGATCTACAGCAATATGCTCAGTACGATAAGGACAAAGCGGTAGTCGTCGACGTGGAAGCCGGTGATATTTTGTTTATGCCAAGCGGTACTTTGCATCATGTTCGCTCTATGGATACCTGCGTGTCTTTTAATATTGATTTTCATAATCAACATAGCGCGTGGCGTGGTGTTAAAGCGCTATATGAGGGCATACCAGTAACTAACTTTTATTACAACTTTTTATGTTTATTAAGGTTGATGAAGCTGTTACCAGAGCGGGTGTTTTTCCGATTGTACAAAGGCTACCTCAATTATGTCTCTTAGGTAGTCAAGAGGGACTGCCAATCTACCTAAAAGTGGCATTGGGAGCAGCACCACTTGCGCAATTTTTATTCTAAGCAAGTGGCGCAACTAGTTAACGTTAAAGGAATAAGAGCATGAAGTTTTCGACCATTGGTGGGGTCATTGTGTTATGGCTATTTTCTTATACAGCAAATGCTGAAGTCTCTGATAATGACCCCTATGATTTTGATTTTAAGCCGAATATATTAAGTGATAGCCCTAATTTAGGGGCACTATCAGGATTTGTCCTTCCAGGAGTGATCCAAGGTTTGGATGGGCAATACCAAAAAACCACATGGTATGCCACGTCGACTTTGGTCGGTTTTGCGGGATATGGCCACTACTCTGATCAAGATGATTATATCGATGATGATGATCGAGATAACGACGTATTAGACATTGAATATTTAAATGCCACTACGCTAAAGGCCGATTTCACCTCAAATGTGGCATTAAACAGCATGTTTATGTCATCTTACGACGCGTATCAAAGTCGAGCCAAATACCGGCAATTTGATCATGACGTCACCGTGTCAGCCACGCCAGTATCACAATTATGGAAAGCCCCATTCAAGTGGGAGAATCTATCCAAACCAAGTACTTATATTCCATTGTTATTGGTTGCGGCTTATGTTTCTTCACGCGATAACGTCTATGCCATAGAAAGAGATGATAGTGTTAGTTTGTTTGAGGCACACAGTGCAAATCTTGCTGGCAACCTGTTTACTGCGGTGGGCGAAGAAGCGTTTTTCCGTGGTTACCTCAACACTGAACTAAGCCATCAACTGGGACAACGCTCAGGCCTCGTTGTGTCATCCCTTTTATTTGGTGCTTTGCACAGCGGCAGTGGTAACCAAGCAAGCTTTGGTGCTGCGACGGCGATCGGTGGTTATCTGGGCTGGCTACATCAACGTAATAACTATGACCTAGAACAATCAGTTGCTGTTCATTATTGGATAAATGTTATTGCTGGAATAGCTGAGTTAGAACATGGTGGTAGTGTGCCGTTGTTGCAAGTAAATATGCAATTTTAGGAGCGAAATAATAAAAAGCAAAAAGCAAAATGTTGATATTCTGCTTTTTGCTTTCGTAGTTAACCTGCCAACATAAGGTTATATGGTTATTGTTAATGGTAACTTTTGAGCGGTTTGCTATTAACTATTTTCCATTTCTTTTCGTAGGCTTTCTGGACGCATATCTTTCCAATGCTCGTTAATATAGGCATTACACTCTTCTAAGCTGCCTTGAATATCAATTTGGCTCCACCCCTTTGGTATTGCTTTGGTTGCGGACCAAACTGAATATTGCTTTTCAGCATTAATGAGTACCGTATACGTTTCTATTGTGTTTAGCATCGTGTCTCCTTATCTATTGCTTGTTATATCAATTTGCTTAATTAAGTGATCTATTTTGAAGCAAAAAACCTTGTTGATAACACCACTACTGCATCTTATGCACGCTAAGGTACTAACGGTCATATCGGCAAGCCAAAATTTTGCTATTTAGTTGTTCTAAATAAGTAATTTCTAACGGAGTTAGCGTCAGGTGTACTTCTTCAAATTGAGCAAGTATTAAGAAAAATTGGTATTAATGGGCCGTTAGTTCTAAACAATGATTTTTAATCATGCAGTGTCCAACAAATTTATACCCTCGTTTTGGGATCGTTTTTATAAATTTAGGATTACGCATATCATCTGCTAACGCTTTTCGTGCCAAACACACACAGCGGTTTACGACTTTCATCGATTTAAATTTACTTCCCCAAACTTTGACCAACAACTCTTCGACTGATACTGCGCGCTCTGAATGCTCTATTAAATAAAGCAAAGCTTTGGATGCTAAAGGTTCAAGTTTAACGACTTCTTGGTTCTCAGAGAGAATATAATCCTCACCATGATAAAAAATGAATCCTTTGTTTAATTCCATCGCGTTGTCAGACGAATTTGCGGCTACCGTATTCATCTATTAACTCCTTCTTTGAAAACGACTTCCAGCATCTACTTTATTGATGGGGAACAGATTTAGGATCATACCCTTTTATAGTTTGTATCGCTTCGTTATGTAAACAAATTGTGTTACTTATTCTGTGTGAAAAGTGAGATAACAATGGCTGACCAAAAACACGAACCACTCCATAAAGTAGTGGTTTTATAATACTGCTGTATCAAAATTAATACAACAGATATGCGACGAAATGAAATAATCTACAAGTTTGTTTTTCTCATTTAAGCAACATAAGTTAATTTTTTAGCGTGGTGGTTTTAGCTGCATTAGTAATGTAACAGGTGTGATATGAATATTATTCGTGAACCTTATTGCTATCTTGTGCCTTCTTGCTGTCACAAAGTTCCTAGATATAAGTTTAAAAAAGAGTAGGTTACTGCATTCATTTTAGAGCGTTTAACGGTGCTGCTGAAATAAATTGTTCAAAATGTTCACACCAAATAACAGCACTTTGAAACTCTGCTAAGTCTGCCTGCAGATATCTTGGTAGCACAAATTGTGAAAATTGATTTATTCTTGCAACTTCGAGCATCGTGTGCTTTTGCATTTTAAAGTCTGCTTCAGTTTCAATAAAAGTCTTGGCAAGGTATAGCCGATAATCTGGACCAGGGGCTATTTCACCTGCAAAGGCAATATGCTTGTCTGAGAAATATATTTCACCGATGGCATAGTGCAACGCATCAGAGTCTTTAAGTGCTTTCATAAATTGGCCTTTATGAGTCGCGGCTTTACTAATTGCCTGAATTTCAGCGTTGCTGGCTGCTGGAGGTTGCGTCATTATCGGTAAGGTATACACACCAGCAACAAAGCCGGTGACAAACACCACAATGAGTAATAGTAGGGTAAGAAATGCTCGCAAAGTCGTCTCCAAATGAATCGTAAACCAGAAGTATAGTCAAATAGCGATACTTAGCTATTGGCTGTATCTAATTAAAAAGTTTTAATTTCTATATTTATTGATTGTTTAAAGGATTTTTACTGAATGTAATCTAGTTCTTTATGCATAAAAATGTTTACAAACGGTTGGTTTTTCTAATTGTTAACCATTCTAGAATAAAATATTTTAATTATTTGTTTTATTGTAATAGTTATAGTAATCAGCTGACTATAGCCATCATTGTGATCAGAGATACCTTTAAGTTAGTTTTAAAGTACTAAATGTAACTAATAATCTCGGCTATTGTTATTGTTTTTTCTGTGGATAAAACCCCTCCAAAATGCACAGTTTAATTAACCTAGATACTTTTTTATTACACAAAGATGAAGGCGAGTGTGCCATAGGCGTGCAATGGCCTATCGAGCTTGTGTTTATTGCATTGGAATTCGTAAGACAGGAGTAACTTTCTAGTGGGAAGCATCGATAGACAACATTCGCCAACCCTAATCTAAATCTGAGTGGCTTACAACAAAGTGACGATAGTATTGTATTCGATGCTGTACAACTAGCTACTAATCAGCTAATTGTCAGTGAGCCCCAACACACGTCACTTTTTTCATTTTAGCTAAACCACAAGACCGCTCACCTTTGCATGGCAGATCCCTGCGCCACTGATCAACAGCGGTAGCGGTACAACTATCACGTTGACTGCGTCTGAGGTTCAGTAAAATATCGACTATCAAGGGCAAGTAACCGTCTCTGATGGCTCACTTGACAAAGCAGTGAGCTTCACCATTACAGTTACCAATCAAAGCACATCACCAAATGGTGGCATATGACGTGCCGAGCGAATATATACAGCTGGCGATACGGCGGTGTATCAAGGTAAAAGCTATTGCGCTAAATGGTGGGTAAAAGACCAGAAGCCTGATCAAAGTGATGCGTGGGAGTTAGTTGATAAGTCATAGGTAAGTAACGAATGAAATGCCAATAAGGCGTATACCGGCGGAGGTAAAGTGACTTATCAAGGCGCTGAATACCAAGCTCACTGGTGGACGTGTGGTCAGCAGCTAGGCACTAAGTTGTTTGGCGTAAACTGTAACCAATTGGTGGTATTTAAGGTACTGGTAGGTGTGCTATCAGTATCTTGAATGCAGACTGGGTGTCATGAAAATATCCTGCCAGTTCAAATAGAGTAAAACATGATTGATTACACTTAGTGT
This sequence comes from Pseudoalteromonas sp. PS5, assembly GCF_004103255.1. Taxonomy (NCBI): domain Bacteria; kingdom Pseudomonadati; phylum Pseudomonadota; class Gammaproteobacteria; order Alteromonadales; family Pseudoalteromonadaceae; genus Pseudoalteromonas; species Pseudoalteromonas sp. PS5. The sequence goes on along the minus strand of NZ_RCSQ01000096.1, from coordinate 6,156 downwards.
AATTCTGAGCGAGTATTTTAGAAATGCTGCTTTAGGCACCATGGGCGAGTGCTTGGCGCGAAACATCTAGTACGTAATTAAAGTCTTAAAAATATCAGTCACTTGGTGTGAATAAAAAATTAATTTTTAATCAAGCAAGTCACCATCAAAAAAAAATAAAATAAAAAATAAAATAAAAATCTATATTTTATGTATTTTCTTATTTTATTTTTTAATATTTCACAATGTTGAATCTCTGTTTTTTTGTATCTTAAATTTCATGGTTTATATAGTTATTGAACGTTTTTGTTTTGGTGTTATTATTTTGTTGGTTTTTCTAATAAAAGGAAATTTTATGAAATTAGTATCACTTAGTACCTTGCTTTTAGTGGCAAGCAGCTCTGCGTTTGCAGGTAACCCGAAGAGTGTTGGAGATGTTGTAGCAAGAGACTTGTCAATTAGTGGCTTAGGCTGGGCTGGGCATGTTGGCATTTGGGATGGTTCAAAAGTATTGGAAGTATTGAATGATGACAAAGTGATTCATAAAAATACATTGAGTAGCTTTAAAAGCGCTTCATCATACTGGGGAGCAAAATATGGTCGTGGCTCTCAGCATGATAAAATAATTAATGCTGGGTGGGCTCAAAAAGATTTCGATCCTGAATACACTATCACTGCACAATATAGAGAAGGTGAATGGGATGAAGTAAATGGTCGCCTAGTTAAAATAAAAGCAAAGTTCCGCTGTGATACATTTGTGAACTATTCTTTTAAAAAGGTAACTGGTAGTAATTTGGTTACCGTCTTCACTCCTAGAAATCTATATAATAGTTTCCCTAGCAGTCGATAAGTGAGAGTGGATATGAAATTAAATGCAAGATTGTTACTAGGTATATCTCTGGCTGTTATTTTGGTTGTCCTTTATTTCATATCTACATCAACTGATGAGAACAATATAAATTCGCTAGATAAGCCGACTACTCCTTTTATAAGCCAGTCTGAGCTTATTGAAACTTTACCTGACTTTTATGTAATGGATAGAGAAATAAGTGATGGCGACAAAAATAAAGAAATATTGGCAAATAATTTAGTATCTAAGATTAAGCAAAGCTTCGGGAAAAAAGACATGCTTGATTTTGAAGCTGAGCTCATTGCAATTTTGAAAGATCCGACAATATCTCGACAAGATAAAATAAACCTTTTGTGGATGATGGTTCACCAGCTCGGAGTGGAAACAGAACAAGGTCTATATGTACTTGAATATATGGCTACGTTAGCGCCAATTGAGTTGTCCGAAGAGCTTGCGGTGCTATTCACAAATGCCTCTGCGCGAGCAAAGCTAGGCCTTCTTTACGTGATGGAGTCCATTTTACGTTTGGACAACACTGCAGCAAAAGTCTCTGCTGAACATTTAGACCAAGCTAAGCAGCAAATGCTCGATACTATCAGTGCTCAATTAGTCAATGTAGACAATAATGTTGAACTCGGTTTTTCAATTTTAGAAACTGTGGTTGGATATCTTCCATTTGACCAAGCCAAATTACTGATTGATGACCACTTTATGACTTTATCAGGTGAACAGGGTGAAACCTCACGAGCAACAAAAGCTGGAATTTACAATCGACTCGCTTTGGCTAACCCTGTTTCTCGCAATGAGTTTTTACCGCAATATATTGAATCGTTAAGTGCAGACCCTAAAAAGGCGATAGAAAAGGAAGCTTTACGTCAGGATTTATTTAATATTATTAAAATAGATAGATTTATTGCTAAAGCACCACAAGAGTTTAAAAATACGGTAAAAGATTTCTTAGTGGCCGAATTACCAAAGATTGAAGTTGAAAGTACTGAGTTTAATTACGATGCGGTTATGCTATATGCAGATTTATCAATAGCCATGGCAAAGTTGCAAGGAAACGACTTACATAGCAGTGAGAGCTTATACAAAAAGCAAATAAATAATACCACTAACCTACTTGAGCAAGCTATTCTATTAAGCCGCTCACCTTATGAATTAAACACATTGTTACCTGATGAATATACCCGGTTGCAGATCAGTGAGCGTTTGCGAGCAGAGGCGAAACGCTTGGGTGATAGCTCTGTTTACTCAAGCTTGTTAAGAGACGTTGCTAAGCAGTTGTAAGTGCTGATTTTTCCCTCATCAAATGTCACCTTTGGCTTGATGAGGGAGGATTTTTACTTGTGCAAACCCAGCATAAAATTCAGGTACAAATGTCAGCACCACATATTCTTAGTCGTAATTTTGTGGCCGGAGCTTACATTAACTGCTGTGGTTTGATTTCAATATTAGCGCTATCAGAGCTTACCCATACCTCGCCATCTTGAATGGTAATAGTAAGCTTAATGCTGCGATCTGCTAACTGGGCTAAAGCCTGAGTCGCACTATAATCCAAGCTGAAAATACTCAGATTGTTGAAGTCGTATAACTTAGGCTGATGTTTTTGCCACCAAATTGCTTGATTGTTCTCACCATAAGTATAAAGGATCACTCGCTTTGATTTATTGCACGCTTTTTTAAGGCGTTTTTCATCAGGTAGCCCTAGTTCAACCCAAAGCTCAATCTCTTCGCTGTAATTCTTAACCCATAGCTCAGGTTCATCATCAGCACATAAGCCCTTTGTAAACTCAAGTCCTTCACAGGCATTTAGTGCATAAGCAAGTAGCCTGATCATTAAACGTTGCTCGTTTTCAGAGGGGTGTTGAGCCAGTGTTAAATTAACATCTTGGTAAACATGCCTGTCCATATCACTGAGAGATAGTTGGGCTTTGATAATTGTAGATTTGAGCGCCATAAACTTGCTTAAAAAATTTTTGCGCCAGTATAGCGGATTTTATACCAGTTGTATTAAGTAAATGCGTTATTTTGAGGCAGGGCAATAGCTTAAGTAGCACCGCTCTCGCGTCCTGCTATCGCCAAGTTACTTATATCCATATAGGCAAGGTAAAAATTTTGCTGTTTAGTTGTTCCAAATGAGCAATTTTAACGAAGCTAAGAGGGTATTTAACCCTTCAAATTGATTAGAGAATTAATTCAATTGGTATTTAATCTGGGCTCGAAATAACAACACTACAGAATGCGATTGTGGATATGAAACACAGCCTCGCAATGAGACTGTGTTTGTTTGAATTACCTAACGTCCTAGCAGTTAATTACAGCTACTTGAGATATTCCAAATATTGGGTAACGACGCTTTTAGTGTGCTTACTTGAGCACAGTCGATATTTGGGTTTCCATATAGACTTAAATAATTCAGATTGGTCAACTTGAATAGCGGCGACAGATCTGAAACGTTGGTATAGTTCAACTCTAAGCGGGTAAGTTCGGCATAATCTTTAAGTGAGCCATAGTTTGTCAGCTTGGTGCTATCCAAGTCTAAATAAATTAAGGTAGTAGGCAAGCCAAAAAGCGCGAAGTCATATACGGTTTGGCGATTTGTATTTAACTCAAAGGAGGTCAATGATGGAGGGAGTGTAGCCTTAGCCGTTAGTTCACCCGTGAGTCTGTAGATATCTAGACTTTTTAAGGTGTGTAGCTGAGCTAAGCTAGGATCCCGCAACAACGCACTGTTCACGGAGCCACTTAGTGTTAAACTATTAATAGCTTCAAACTGTGTAATTCCATTTAATGATTCAATTGCTGAACCATCACAAGAGAGTGAGGTATTACGTACAGCATCTTGGTATCCGCGCTTTTCAATACATTGCTTAAATGCTTCATCGGTAATTAAGCTCAAATCGACCGGCTTCATAATACAGTTATAGTTAGAAACACTTGCTGTGACACCATCAAGAGATTTTAATAGCTCCTGATCATCACAATAAATGGCACTACTGTTTATTTCAAGTCTTTCCAGTGTGTTTAAACTGGCAAGCATGTCAGCTCTAAAAAACGTAGAAAAGTTGCTTAGTGTTAATGACTTAAGTTTAGTTAGTGATGCTATTTCTGAGATATCAGCCGCTTGAGCATAGTCAATAAAGAGAGTGTCTAAATTTTCAAATTGAGATACATGGGTTATATCTTCTAGTTCTGTAAAGCCGCCGATCTTTAGCGATTTCAGACTTGTGTTTACACCTAAAGCGTCAAGTGTTGTGATTTTGGTTTTATTACTATAATGGTATACTTTTAATAACTCAGCTGATTCGAGCGCAGGAAAGTTAGCCAAGTTGACCATGTTTGAATAGCTGTTACCTTTTACGTTTAATGTCTTTAAGTTCGGTAATGTTGCCGCATTTGAAGCCTCAACGAAACTAACGTTCAGGTTAACCTTCTCCAATGCTTGCATTTTACTTAACGTATCTAGTGCAAAGCTTGAGTAATCGTTGTAGACGGTCAGGTCGCGCATATTTTCAAGCTCAGATAATGCGCTAAAATCTGTGTTATTATCCAGTCTACGAATGTACAGTTCGATTAGGTTTGGTGTGAAACTTAGCCAGCCTAGGTCATTAACACTGTGTAACTGATTGAGCTTCAATGATGTTAGCTTCGGCATCATTTGCAAAAACCGAAGAGAAGAAAGGTTCAGGCTCTCCAAAGATAAGGATTGTAGTTCCGTAAAAGTTGAAAGCTTGCCGGCATTATCAACGGTTAAATTGCCTAATGACAGAGATGTCAGCTTCGCATTACCACTGATGTCCGCGATATCAAGCTTAACATTGTCGGAATAAGTACGAAGATCTAGTTTTTCCAACTCACTAAACTTTTCTAAGAATGAGAAATCTTCAATCTGCGTCCTGTTGAGTTCAAGAGTTGTCAGATTTGTTTTAGCTTCTATTGCCGTTGAGTCAGCGGCTTCGATATTATTAAGTGTTAATGCTGTGAGGTTAGGTATAGAGTTTAAAAATGACAGCGAGCTCAGATCGTGTATATATGTCAAAGATAAACTTTGCAAGTTACTAAAGCGTTTTAGAGTATTTTTATCATCAATGTCTAGAGTACGTAATGCCAAACGAGTGAGCTTATCACTTGGAAGTTGACTAAGCTGTATCGTTTCATATTGGTTACTGTCGTTGTCTATTTCAAGCGTATGAAGCTGTGCAAAGCCTGATAAATCTAACAAAGAAAAATCTAGGCGTTTACTATAATTATCACTTCCTTGAGCTTCAACAATAGACAATGACTCAAGTTTATTGAGCTTACTAATTTGTTCTAAATGTGCATCATTATTTGAGCTGTGCTGGGGCGCGGCAAACGCGTTATCGAGCTTTAACGTGGTGAGCGTAGAAATTTCAGCTAACTCTTCAAGATTATTCAGCTCTGCGTTTTTAATCGCCACCTTAGATAAACCACTAATACCAGAGAGCCCTACTAATGTTGCAATTGGGTAGTCTGTACAATCAACAACAGAAATACCCACGTCTTGATGTGTATCTGATAAACATTGCGCCAGCGCTGCGTCTGAAATCGTTAAGCTTGAAAGTGGAGCGTACGCACTTAGGTTGACCGTTAATTCTTGTGAGCTTGCGCTTCCTTTATCGTCGGTAGCTGTTAGCTTAAACGTGAGCGTAGTTGATTCATCAATATCAGGAGCTCTAAATTCTAACGTCTCACTATTGTTGTTTTCTAGCTCAACAGTTGTACCTGCTGTTTGTTCCCATAGAAATGTTGCAATACTGCCATCTTCGTCATTTGCACTCGCTACAACGGTGATATTGTCTCGTTCCATGGCGGTGACTGGGGCTAGACTTGCAATAACAGGGGCTTTGTTTGTTGGCGGAGGTACAGTGGTATCTGCATTATTTTTATCGCTACTGCCCCCGCCACAGGCTGCGAGAGTAGATGCTAGGAGAGAAGCGAAGATCCCTTTGTATATAGAGCTTTTTATCATCTTGATATCTTACTTAGTGTTATTGTTAAATTGTTTATCCGGCGTAGTGTACTTGATTAGGGTAAATGTTTCCAATAAGTGCACAATTTAATGAGGGCCATCAAGAGGAAGTGAGGCTTATTTGGCCAGTGTTAGCCGGGTCATAGTGGCCGGAATCCTCATGGCTTTCGACTTCGTATTTTAAAATGTTTAAATGTTCATCTCTGAGGTCTTCTATATAGCTACTTTTGGTTTTTCTCGAAATAGGTGGCCACCTTTTTGAGGATTTTTAGCTGCTCTGTTTGTTCAGCTAATACCAATTTGCTTAATGACGTGGTCTATTTTGAGGCGAGAA